>ONRL01000141.1 GCA_900320225.1 uncultured Lentisphaerota bacterium | reverse complement strand
AGGCACGCGAAGACCGCCGAGCTTCCCTCCACGCCGAAGAGACGCCACTGGCGCGTGAGCGGCGCCTGGAACGCGAAGTCCGCCACGATCTTCGTCTTGGGGTTTACGAAGTAGTCGATCACCACGGCCTGCGTGCCGTCGCTCTCGACGTAGGGGTCCTCGGCGAACGCCGACGACGCCAGACCACAGGCGATTCCCATCGCCGCCAGGCACACAAAAAGGTTTCGTTTCATATTCACGTTCCTTTGAGTAAAATTGCACTTGCCGGTAGCATACCACATTTCGGCTTTTTCATGCAAGCCGAAACCACGCCCGGGAGGGTCGCGCTCCTGCGCGACCGAATGGGAGGGTCGCGCTCCTGCGCGACCGAATCTGCGGCCGCGCGGCAGCGCGGCCCTCCCGCATGGAGAGCCGCCATCTTGGCGGCGACCGCGTGGTGGGGCGAGCCCTCCGGGCGAGCCGCGTCGGCTCGGCGGGACGCCTCGCCCTACCATGCAGCCGCCGCGGCTCGGCGGGACACCTCGCCCCACCATGCGGTCGCGCAGGAGCGCGACCCTCCCCACCTCAGGCGAAGGTCTGCTGGAAGGCGATGCGGTTGTAGAGGACGTCATGCACCGTGACGGAGAGCTTGCCGCCCACCACCTTCCCCTCGATCACGGTGGGGAAGAGGTTCTTGTTCTTGTTCACGCCGTTGCAGCCGCCGCCCACGATGTGCGCCCACGGACGCCCCGGCTCGGGCGGGTTGTAGCGGAAGCAGTGCTGGTGCGCGCACACGACGAGCTGCACGCCCGCCTTCACGAAGAGCGGACCCCACAGGTTCGCGCACGTCCGCTGCCACGAGGCCCAGTTGTTCTTGTAGAGCGGCGACTCGTCGTCCGGCGCGATGTCGCCCGGATTGCGGTCGGGACGCGGGTCGAAGAGCGGGATGTGGCAGAACGCCACCTTGAACTTCGCCTCCTTCACGGCGGGCGTCTCGATCGCCTCCGCGAGCCACCGCGTCTGCAGCTCGCGGTACTCCGCCATGCGGAAGATGCCGGCGAAGTGGCGGTTCGTGTCGAGCTTGTCCTCGCCCGTGTCGAGTCCGATGAGCGCGATGTCGCCGAGGCGCTGCACGAAGTTGCGCCCGAGCTCCGCGTACCTGGGGTCGCGCTCGCGCGGCTCGCGGAACATCATCAGGTCGCAGAGGCGGCGGTTGAAGCGGCCGCGGAAGTCGTGGTTGCCGTTGATGAACATGAGGGGCGTATCGGCGGCGTACTCGGGATGCTTCTCGTGCGTGTGGATGAAGATGCCCATCGCCGTCTCGATCGTCTCCGAGCTGTTGGAGGCGTCGCCGTTCCAGATCACCACGGACGGCTTCAGCTCCTCGATCTTCGTCAGCACCCGGTCGAGGCACGGCTTGCGGTCGTGCGTGTCGTTGATCACGCAGAACGAGCCGTCCGTCGCCGCCGCGCCGAGCGTCATGAACGAGTGCACCTTCTCGTCCACCTCCGGCCCGAGGTTCTTCATCTTGTAGCCGCCCTTGAAGTCGATGCGGTCGGCGCCGATGCGGTACCAGTAGCGCGTCGCGGGCTTCAGGCCGCGGATGCGGATGAGCGCGACCTTGTCGTTCACGTCCATGAGGCCCGTCCCGCCCGAGAACACGCGCACCGAGCCGCTCATGTCGGGCGAACGCGACACGTCCACCCAGCCGCTCGCGTCCGCCGACACGGCGAACGACACGCCCATCGACGTCTCGGCCGCGTTCTGCAGGACGGGCGCGGACACGATCAGCTTGCCCGGTTTGCTCTCCTCGACGGCCGGCTTTTCGGGGGCCTTCGCGCCCGGCTGGGCGTCCGCCGCCACGGCGGTGGTCGCCGCGGCCGCAAACGCCCCGATGAATCCACGTCTGTTTATTGTCATGTTCATTTTTTGTTTTCTCACTTTCTCAATTCATTGCACATCGCGTTTCAATATACTCCGTACGCCAGGCACAAGCAGGATCCCCCTATTTTACTTCCTTGGCCATTTCGGCATACAACTTGAACAGATGGGCGACGATTTCGGGTTCGGGCGTGTCGGGCGCGAGGCCGTAGGCGGCCAGCACGGCGCGGTCGTTCGCCTCGTGTGCGGCGCGGAGGTCGGGCGGCATCGTGAGCGGGTCGTAGAGGTCGGCAAGCGATGACTCGGGATAACGCGCGCGTGCATCAAGGATGGCTTGGGCGGTAGCAGAGATGCGAGAGTGGAATGGGGACTTTGAGGACAATGGGGACCTTGGGGGCTGATCGCGCTCGACTTTAACGTCCCCATCGTCCTCATGGTCTCCGAAGTTCCCATTCCCCACCCCCTCCGGCCACGGGAAGTTGTTGTAAACGGCTGGCGAATAGCTATAGTCGCTTTTCAGCCGACCAGCAACCACACGCATCCACGCCATGTGGACGATTGAGATAAGCACACCGAAAAGCCATAGTGAAGCATTGGGAATGATGTACAGTTTGTTGCTGGCTATGATGTTAGGTTTGAGATAGCCAATCGGAATGTACTTGCGGCGTTCGCTGGAGACCTCCGGCACAACGAGGTAATCCGTTGTCGGTTGGCGAATCTGCGTGAAGAGCATGGGTTTTTCCGCGTCGCGCTGCACGGACTTCGTGGGGCTTCGGCGACGCATTTCGGCGACGCGGGCAATGCGTTCCATGATGGGGGCGATGTGGCGGTAGCGGTTGGGCGCGATGCCGACGAGCCAGAGACAGTAGCGGTAGATGTTGTTGATGAAGTCGTCCGCGCCGATGTAGCGGAGGATGAACGAGGCGGCGTCCGGCCACTTGGCGATGATCTCGTCGCGCTCGGCGGGCGAGAGTATGAGGTTGCCGCCGTCGGTTGGCTGGCTGCCCTTGCTCATCGCCGGGAGGGACGCGCTCCAGCGCGTCCGCCCTCGGTTTTCGATGAAAACGTCGGGCGCGTCGAGGAGATAGCCGTCGATATGCGCAGCGGGGATGGCGCGTCCATTGTCGAAGATGATTTTTGACAAACGGATTTGTTCGCGGCTAACGCCGCTCACTTTTTCGGAATCGCGAACACCGTTAGGTGTGAGCAAATCCGTTTGTTTTTCATCCTTCACATGGAATCCGATGATCACGCAATGGACGTGCGCCTTGTCGAACGCCTCGTTGTCCCAGCGGAAAGTGCGGTGGGCGAAGTCAATCACCGCCCCCGCCCGCTCAAACATCGGTTTCCACATCGCAGCGACGGATTCGCCCTGGCAGATCGAGTTGGTGGAGACGAAAGCGCAACGCCCTCCTTTCATGCAGTCCACGGCTTTCTTGTACCATGCGCAGACATAATCCAGCTTGCCGTAGTTAGTATCCCTCCAATTGGCATAGAGAGCATCCATGTCTGCCGCCTGTTCACGCGTGCGGTACTGATGCCCAATGAATGGCGGGTTGCCCATGATGTAGTTTGTCTTTGGCCAGTCGAGCCTCAGCGCGTTGCCCTCGATGATGTTTGCATAGTCGTGGAGCGGCAGATAGTCGGGTTCGCGGTGCAGTATTTCCGCCGTCTCGCGGAGCATCTGCGCTTCGGCTATCCAGAGCGCGGTCTTGGCGACGGACACCGCGAAGTCGTTTATCTCGATTCCGTGGAACTGCGCGATTGAGACTTTGACGGACAAGCCAAGGTCGAACTCGCTTTGCCCTTTTTGCAGGGCGGCGATCATGCGGTTTTCAAGTCGGCGCAGGCAGATGTACGTCTCGGTGAGGAAATTGCCGCTGCCGCAGGCCGGATCAAGAAATGTCAGCGCGGCCATTTCCGCTTGCAGGGCAAGGAGCGTGCGTTTGTCGCCTTTTTGGATGGCGGCACCCACCCGCCGCGTCAAGTCGTCGAGAAAGAGCGGGTCTATGACCTTGTGAATGTTTTCAACCGAGGTATAGACCATGCCGCCCGCGCGCCGCGTGACAGGGTTGAGAGTCGATTCGAAGAGTGCGCCGAAGATGGTGGGGGTAATGTCGCGCCAGTCAAACTGCGACGCGCCGATGAGAAGCTGGCGGATTTCTTCGGTGAGAGGAGGAATGTTGTCTAGGCCGCCGCCAAGATGGCGGCTTTCCATATGGGGAGCCGCCGTCTCGGCGGCTACCAGCCGAAACAACCCGCCGTTGGTGTAGGGGAAAGCGCACAGCTCTGGTTCGAGATAGACATCGCGCTTGTCCGTAGGCGTGTCAAGCGTGTGGAAAAGTCGCTGAAGGTCGATGCGCAAGCGCCTTGCGTCACTTGCCTCGACAAGCCGCTTGAAGCAGTCCTTCGGAAAGATGTCGGCATCTTCGGCGTAGAGGCAGAACACGAGGCGAACGCACAGGCGGTTGAGGGCGGCGAGGTGTTCCGGAGGGACGCAATTTATGGCGTCCGCCTTTCCGGTCGCAGTAAACTGCGACCCTCCCGCGTATTGTTTGAGCAGCGCGTCGTATATTTCGCCCACGATGCGACCGGCCTGGACGGAGATTTCCAGTTCGCGGTCAATGGCTTTTTCTTTCGGGTTCACGAGGAACGCGAGGCGGTACGCTTCCTTCGGCAAGTCGCCAAGGCCAACTCTCATCGGTGGTGCAAGCGGTTTTGCTCGGTCGTAAATGCGGAACTCGTCGAAATTGCACGTCACGATCCAGCGGGCCTTTTCGTCGAACGGGCGTGCGTTGTCGTACTCTACCGCCTGTTCGTATGGGGTCAAGCCGCCATGACCGGACTGCGGCGCGTCGAGATTCACACCGCGAGATTTGTGTTCAATCAGCACGCGCGTCTCGGGAATCCACGCGTCGAGGAACTTCGTCGCGCCCTTCATGGGAACGGGCACTTGATACTGGACATGCGATTTTACGTCCTCCATGCCCAGCACTTCGCCAAGAAGAGAGTTCCAGAACTGCTGGTCTTCGCCCTTCTCGCTGCCACGCCGGAAAGTCCAGTGCTCCACGAACTTGCGGGCAGCCTGTTTTGGGTTATCCATTGCCATTTCCCCTTTCACTCTACTCTAGTTCACGGAGCCGCCGTTGCAATTCCGCTTCTTCTTCCCGCTTGCGTTTCTCAACGGCCATGCGAATTGCTTTATTGCAGCGTTCTTCGGCCTTTACAATATCCGCATCCATCTCTACAAGCAATTTTTCGACATGGGCTCGAACGTCCAGCCCCGTGAAATCGGCATGGACAATCTCGACCGATTCCGAGGGCTGTTGCCAACCGATACATTTTTTCGGAGAACTGCCCCATGTATGCCGCGCTTTCAAGTTGTGAGTTACCTTCTCTCCATATTTGTTTGCCGCCGCAATGTCTTGATCATAGACCCTGATATACCGTTTGCGTCCTTCAAACTCGCCAATCAGATAATCCGGAGCAGGTTCAAATCTGCTCATGGACAGGCAAGGTACATCGTGGAGATCAAATGAATAGCACGATGGGGGACCGCTCCACATGCCAGCCCCATGCAATCCGAGGGCCCCACCGGATCCAAAGCAACAATAACACGCCGCACGAGCCTCGTCGCACCCCCTCTCCGCGCTCTTCTGTAACCATGCAAGCGCACAATAGGCGTTTGTGGCGGCGGCATAACCCTTGCCACCCCGCTCGAGTTTCCGCGCATAGGCGGCCATGTAGAACGCAGCCTTCGCCATAGGCACAGGGTTCCCCTTGAAATAATTGGCAAGCCCTTGCTTGACAGCATCTCGCTGCCATTTCAGGGTATTGGCGATATTGCCGTAATGGCAAGTATCAGTGGCTATCAAATTTGTACAAAGAGGAGTATAGCTATCGCTGTCCTCGCAGAATGGATTACAACGTTTCACCGAATCGTTTCCTTGCACGCCATGCGACAAAACAATTGCAAGAAACATCGCGACCGCAATCCTCACATGCTCAATTCTCATTCTTCACCTCAATCATTGCTCATTAATGTTGTGCTCCCTGTTGTATTTCTTTTGAAATTCAAGTGCCCGCCGGTTGGCCTCTTGTTGCCTCTGGTGCTCTTTTATAGTCTCCTCCGTTCTTCGCCGTGCATCCTCCCTATACTGTTCCGCAGATCTGATCGGTCGGCCGACCACTTGCTTGAAACGCGCCTCTACCGCCGTAAGGTCATTCTGATCAGGTGTTTCTCGGATGTTTTTCATGAATCTCAGATAACTGAGGAAGTAGCTTTCAACCTGATCTATTGCATGGTCACAAAGGCTCCCTGGACTACGCTCCTGTCTTCGTTCCTCTTCTTGAAGCTTTTCAATGAGCTTAAAGTAGGGTTCTAGCTGTTCCGCACTGGGCGCAGGCAGTGGCATTTCCAACAAGAGACAACCATAAATCTGATCGGCCATCAATCTCAACCGACTGAGAGCATCTCCCCTAATACTCGCAATCTTTTGCGCCCTCTTCCACTCAGCCCGTTTCTCCAACGTACGAATACTGGGTTTCCACTGATCGTCAACATTTGGCATCTCTATCTTTTCGACGGGAACCAATCGTTCAACACTCCCTAAATTCACTCTGCAAGCGTTCGCCATGAGATCGCGGAAGTAACGATATCGCATCTGCATGTCAGAACACTCCGCGATCTTCGCACAAACTTGTTCCAGATAATTTCTTACATTATTGGTCTCTGAAAGCATCATTCCCGGCGCAAGCGCGATAAGCCGATCAATCTCCTTTGCTTCCATTGAAGTTCTTATTCGTACATCCATAACCATGCCACCTGTATTTCCGTATGCATTAAGGCCAACAGAAAAGATTATGCTAGTTATCAGTAAATTGATTTTCATGCGCTGTTCCTTGTTTCTTGCTTCAATTGTCGAGGATACCGTCATCGGGGTTTTCGTCAAGGGTAATCGGGCCTGTGATCTGGCGCGTTGCCGTATGGCCTAGTTTCTCCACACTGTAATCACCCGTTTCAGTAATTGACTGAATCTGCAACGTGTCTTCTGCGAATACGCCAGAGGGTGTCTTACTAGACGTGCCTTTAAGTTTCCAGCCAAACGGAACTTTCCAGATAAGACTTCCACCTAACCAACCGTAAGCAGGATTGTTCGTCGTCGTTCCGTCAGGCATCATACGTGGAAGCTGATCGAGGTACCCAGCGTGGTCGCGCATGCGCTTACCACCCCTGCCTTCAATAAAGTTCCCGTCAACAACTACATTCCAGACGCCTGCTCCCGCAGTTTCCGAATGTGTACGCGGAAAAACATCCGTTGGCGTGTGTACGAAGTACCCTGTCGGCGGAATCGCATCGTTACACGGAACCTCCTCGATTTCAAGTGCACTAAAATCCACATTCAGCGGTAACAACCGATAACGTTGCACAAGTTCAAGTCCTCCAGCGATACCGGGCGGAAGCCCATTGGTCACGGTCTGCGCGTCGTACCCTTCAATTCCTGCCGGCCTTTTAATCGTCACAAGTGGCACGTATGTGACTTCGTTCAGTGAAAGGGAAAGCACGTGCTCCACATTTGAAACACCCCATTCAATTCGATGTAGAGAAGCACTCAAAACCTTGGCATCGTTAGCAGATATGATAATTGATGGTGAGAACGGGTATTGGCAGACCCTCATGAATTCGCCAATTCCGTAGTCGTGTCGATTTAGACAGTCATTCCCCGGTGCATCATGTTCTCTCTCTATCTCCACCCTCACCACAGATGTCTGCGCGCATGACGAGTCTGTACCGTCTAGACCAGAGATGATACCGCTTACCGACGGCGTTCCTCCGTTCCCAGCTCCTTCACAACGGAACGTTGCCTCATACGACATGTACGGGCCAAGGACGATCTCCGCCGGCAAGGACATGGAGCCGCCGCCAATGCGCTGAAGGCATTCAAGATTTGCCGTGGAGAGGATCAACGTGGCTCCGCTGGCTCCGCCGGAGGCAGTCACGGTGAGCGTGTTCGTCGTCGAGCGTTTTTCCACCCAGTTGTTGGGCGATGCCTCGTAGCGGTCTTCGAATATGACCGCCGGCGCGCTAAAGGCGATTGAAACGGATGGTGTTACAGGAAACGGTTCGTCGGGCGGATCGTCAGGGGGATCATCGGGATCATCGTACGAACATCCGCAGAAAAGCGTTGGAAGATTGAACGTGGAACACTCCATGGTGTACGTGCCGTCCACAGAACAGCCATGGCAACCGCAGTCCGACCCCGAACACATAAAGCCGAGCCAATTCCCGTAAAAGGAATATTCACATGACGACGATCCTGAATCCCCAGACCGGACGCCACCTGATCGCATGCCACCAGCACCGCCGTTTCCCCATTGAAATGTCCCGCCCGGATCGTACGGAATGGCGGTTACGTAGTACCCGCCGTATCCATCCAATGTCACGCTAAACCCCAGCGGCCAGCGGATGTGCGCGTGGCAGAGTTCGTTCGTCTCCAACTCGGGATACATGTATTCCATGGGGTACGACACCGTGAACGGAACGGGAGAGGTGATGGCGTAGTCGATGCCGATGAGGAGCGGCACACGGTTGGTCTCGAAGGCTCGTGCCACCAACACGGGGTTCCCGAGGCGCGATTCGCGGTCGCCGAGGAAGTAGATCGGCGCAGGGCCGCGCTCCGTCACAACGTCAACAAAGTAGTAGGCGTTGGAGTTGACGTCCGCGCGCCACGAGAGTTCAACGGACGCGCAGGAGCGCGTCCCTTCCCCGTGAGTGTTGCAACTTGTTGCGACCGCCTCCAGCACGTTGGAGCATACGGTGTTGTACCATTCCGCGTTGGTGCCGTGGGCGTCGGGTCCCGGCGCGCATGGCGCACCGTGCGGTCCTCGTAGCGGTAGGTGAAGCCCCCGTCGGGGAAAAGTTCCGCCTGGAAGTTGACGGGGTTCGTCGCGTCGCGTCCAAGCGCGGCATTCCACCAGGTCGTCAGCAGCGTGTTGGAAGGCGTGGCGTCGTACCAAAAGACGCTCTCACGCCGCCCTTCCGGGAGCTGGGGCCAGTTGACATACGGCACGATCGAGAGGTCTTGGTCAAACGGGCGCGGGAAGTCATGTGAATGGATGCTCGCGCGAAGCTCGCCGCGCGAGAGAACCGTGATGCCCGAGGTGTACGGGTACGACCAGCCGTCCGCCGGAATGCGGAAGGCGTCATCATGGGCACCGCGAAGACGCCAGTTTTCGTTCGTGACCGCGCCGGCAGGTGGCAGCGCGAATATCTCCGCGCCCGATTCCTCGGCCACGCGCCAGCCGTTCGAGACATCCTGCGGGGAGACTATCTGGACAAGCGGAGGACTGAACTGGAAGAGATGCCCACCCCCGACATTCTGCACGCCGTTCGTGTTCTTGCCTGAGAAAAGGGTGCAGGCAACCATGACCAGGAACAGCACAACCCACTGCACGGGCGGAAAGCGCCCGCCGCGTCCCTCTGAAACTGAGAAAACAGGTCTGACCTGTTTTCTCACGAATGGGATGAACAGCACGATCAGCCATGCCACAAGACAGACGCCTAGCACGGGCGCGAAAATGCGCAAAAGAAGATGCGGGATTGCCTCGACAAACTGCACCATGACGTCACCTCATCAAGATGGTGAGCGAGTCAGGAAGGATTTGCACCACCGGCGACTCTGCCGAGTCGGCAAGTCCGCGTCCCGTCAGGCGGAACATGTTCCAGTTCTTGCTGTAGAATATCCCGACGTCCACACCTCCAAAAGCCGGCGTACCGTCAACAGTCGCCGTGACGGACACGGGCATTGCCGTGCGGGGAGAGAGCCGTACCGTCCATGCGAGCGTCTGCCCGTCGCCCGTGCCGACGGCAGTTTCGATTCGTTCTGCGTCGTACCCGCCCTGTAAGAACCATTTGCCGCAGTCCCAGCCGACGACAAGATCGCTTTCCTCCAATGACAATATCCCATCATCGTCTGCATCACGCCCGAACGCGAATTGCACGTTGTTCGTGGCGGTCGTGCGACATGTCAAGCTGAACTTGAACTTCCCGGCATGCTCCTGCCACGCCGCAACCGGCACGTTGGTGACGGTTTCGGTGTCAATGTACGCCACCGGCGGCAGAACGGGATGCACCGGCGGCAACGCCCACGCCGACAACGCCAAGCCGCCGGCGATTCCCATCGCCGCCAGGCTCACAAAAAGGTTTCGTTTCATATCCACGTTCCTTTGAGTAAAATTGCACTTGCCGGTAGCATACCACATTCCGGCTTTTTCATGCAAGCCGAAACCGCCGCCCGGGAGGGTCGCGCTCCTGCGCGACCGAATGGGAGGGTCGCGCTCCGTCGCGACCGAATGGGAGGGTCGCGCTCCTGCGCGACCGAATCTGCGGCCGCGCGGCAGCGCGGCCCTCCCGCATGGGGAGCCATCATCTTGGCGGCGACCGCGGGGTGGGGCGAGCCCTCCGGGCGAGCCGCGTCGGCTCGGCGGGACGCCTCGCCCTACCATGCGGTCGCGCGGCAGCGCGGCCCTCCCGCATGGGGAGCCGCCATCTTGGCGGCGGTCGCGCAGGAGCGCGACCCTCCCTACTTGATCAGGAACATCGTGCCGGCCTCGTAGTGCATCTTCAGCGTCTTGCCGCCGTTCGTGAGGAACACGCACCACGGCTTCGCGAGATTCGAGGCGGGCACGGAGGCAAGGGGCGTCGGCAGCGTCGCGAGCGTGTGGATCGTGCCGCGCATGAGGAGGTTCGTGTTCGCGATCTCCACCGTCACGCCTGACCCGAGCGTGAGCGAGCCGTTCACGGTCAGTCCCGCCGAAGGCGGCTGCGCCGCGTCGAACACGAGCTTGTCCGTCACCGTCACGTTGCCCTTCAGCGTGCCGTA
>ONRL01000125.1 GCA_900320225.1 uncultured Lentisphaerota bacterium | reverse complement strand
CCGCTACGAGGGGCGCACGGGCGTGGTCACCGTGCTCTCGACGGATCCCGCCCTCCCGGTGGACCAGGCGCTCGCGGAGTTCGAGATCGAGAACTGGCGTGACTACGCGGCGCGCAGCGCCTCCGCGCGAAAGGCGAAGTTGCCGGACGCCACGCCCGCGGCGCGGCCATAGTGTGGCGTGAATCTATGATATAATATTTCAACCACTTGGCGCAGACAAGAGAAACACGACAAGGAGAGACGGCCATGCATGACTTCGCAAGATCATCCCGAATTGGGGGCGGCAAAATCGCCGTGTGCCTCGCCGCGGTTATGGCAATCGCGGCAATTCCGGCGTTCGGCGACGTCGCGTATTCCATCGACGGCAACACGTTGACGGTGACGGCCTCGTCCGTATACGCGAGAAAGGGGTTGAAGCTGCTCTGGGACGCCACCGACAAGGGGAGTGTCGCCGCCAACTGGTCCAACTCCTCGCTGATCGTCGATTCCGTGCCGTCCGGCGGCGGAACGTACACCGTCGACCTCGCGGCGCTCGGCATCACGAACGATACCCCCTGCCGTATCGCGTCGTACGAGCGTTTCGCCCGGCTCGACGTGCTGAGGCAACCCCGGCAAAAGAGCTACATCAACACCGGCGTTTACGACTATGACGTCTATGGCATCCGCTTTGGATACTATTCGGTTTACAAGAACAAAGACTACGCCCCATGCTTCGCTTCGAGCGTAACGAACGGTTTCGCCGTCTGCGCGCACGCTGCAAGCAGGATTACGGCTTACGTCGTGTGGCGCGGAACGGTTCTTCCCGAACACCCAACCGTCAAGTACGGATCGAGTACGGAAACGACTCCAGACCTCTCCAAGCTCAACGAATTCGCGTTTACGAACGGCGTGTTCACGTTGAACGGCAGCACGGTGAATTCAAATCTGGGGGCTGGCGTGGCGGTGGGGAATGCCAAATGCGGGATCCGCATCGGCACAAGCTACAATGATGCGGGGAACTTTGCCATGTGGGGATGCTGGTCGCATGTGAGCCTCGACGGCGCGGACGGCAACCTGATTCGCGACTACGTTCCAGCCCAGAGGATGTCTGACAATGCGGTCGGCTTCTACGACAGGGTGGAAAAGACCTTCCAGACAAGCGAGGGTTCTGAGGCGTTCGTCGCCGGAACGCCGACAGGCGAAACCTTCGAAAGCGGCTTCAAGATGGCAACCGCGACGTTCGCGAATCTGGGACTTTCCGCGCGCAAGTCAACGCTGACGATTGGCGTCCCGTCCAGCTGCGCCGGCGAGCGGCTGACGATTCTCTGGGATACTTCGGACAGGGGCGACGACATGTCGGCTTGGGCACATTCGGCGGTGGTGGCGGAATCCGCCGTCGCGGGATCGTACCCCGTGCACATGTCCTCGCTTGGCATGAAAAACGGGGACGTCTGCCGTGTCGTCGCGTGGAACACGTACCTGCCGCTCGACATGCTGAAGCAGGACACGTACAAGAGCTACGTCCACACGGGCCTCGTGGACTCCGATGTCTACGGCGTTCGTTTCGGCTACTACTCCGTCGCGAAGCAAGCCAAAACGGCACCGTGCATCGGTTCCGTCGGTACGAGCGGCGGTGGATTCCTCTTCCTTTCCGATGGCGACAGCCGAACCAATATCTCGGTGGTCTTGCGAGGGGCATGGCTGAATGAGCGTCCACCTGTCAAATACGGTGTGAGCGCCAGCGCCGCCAAGGACGCTTCACTGATCAACGAAATAGCTTTTACGAACGGTGTGTTCACGCTGAATGGCGAGATCGTCAGTTCCAACATCGGTACCGGCCTGCCGGTCGGGACGCAGGGCCGGCAAATGTCCGTCGGCACGGCGTACAACTACAGAGACAGTAACGCCATGTTCGGATGGTGGTCGCATGTGAGCTTCGACAGCGCGGACGGCGGACTGATCCTCGACTACATTCCTGTGAAGCGCGCGTCGGACAATGCCGTCGGGTTCTGGGACAGGGTGACGAAGAGATTCATGGCGAAGTCCGGCTCGGGCGGATTCACGGCGGGTTCGCTCAAGGACGAGCCGCCGGTCGTCTTCGTCAAGTCGTCGCGCGTTTTCACGGTGACGACGATACCGGGAATCATGATCGTCATCAAATGATGCGGCGCAGAATGAGAATGAAGACGCTTGGATTCATGGCCGCCGCGATTGCCGCGGCACTGGCCTGCGACGCTCAGGGGAACATGGACCTCTACCTGCTCATCGGACAGTCGAACATGGCAGGCCGCGGCGTGTTGACGGACTCCAACCGCGTTTCCGCCGACGGAATATTCAAGCTGGACGCCGCCGGGGAATGGCAAGTTGCGGAGGAGCCGATACATTTCGACAAGCCCACCATCGCCGGGGCGGGGCTTGCGGCGTCTTTCGCCCGTGCGATGGCCGACAGGCACACGGGCGTGCCCATCGGGCTGATACCCTGCGCGGTTGGCGGGACAAGCATCAACCGCTGGGTCGAGAGCGGGGATCTCTGGTCGAACGCCGTCGCGCGGACGAGGATCGCGCTGAGGAGCGGGACGCTGAAGGGCATCCTCTGGCATCAGGGCGAAGGGGACTGCTCTGCGAGCGCGGCTCCGGCATGGGGTGCGAAGTTCGAGGGCATGATCGCCTCGTTAACACGGGATGGCCGGTCATCAATGCGCACCTGCACGCGCTTGAGGGCAAAGTGCCCGCCTATCGCGTGGCGTCCTCGGAGGGATTGACCCCCAATTCGGACAATGTGCATTTCAACACGGAATCGCTCAGGGAATTCGGATTACGCTACGCGGAGGCGATGGTGTCGTGCGCGGCGGGCCGGCCGGATTCCGCGCAGGTGAACTCAGGTCTTGGCTGGATATGGGAATCCGCGGCCATCTCCGGACGCACAGGATCGTGGTCGGGCGACGTCGTCTACGGTAGCGGCGGCAAGGCGTGGCTTGCCGACGACAATGAGTTCACGCCGAATGTGGCGTCGTCCGGGCGCAAGGTGGAGCTGACGATGAGCCTAGGCACAAACGGATGCTTCCAGGCGTGGGCGGGCGGCGGACGAGAGGCGGATCCTCCGCACTGGATCAACGTGGCGGCGGACGGCGTCACGCCACATAGCGGCGTGGAGTACACGTTCCGCATCGCGTTCGACTATTCGAGGCACGTCTATTCGGTCGACGTGCTTCAGGACGCGGAGTGGGTGCGGCTTTCCGCGCAAGGCGGCGTGGCGTCGTTTCCCGTCGCCGCACGGTCGGAACGTGTGTCGAGGGTGATCTTCAAGGGCGACACGCTCTTCGACACCCTTTTCGGCGAGTACATCGGCGATGGCACGTCCGTCATCTTCAGATAATGTAAATTGAGCGAGGTGCGCGTAGGCCGAAACCCCTGGGGGTTTCCACCCTGGATCCCGAGGAGTTTCCACATCAGATATCCCGGGGTGGGGCGAGGCGTCCCGCCGAGCCGCCGGCCGCAACTTGTTGCGGCCGCAGGTTCGTTTTTCGGCTTGCGCGGAAAGGGCGGGGTGTGGTATGATACCGTCATGTTCAAGTTTGGGAAAGGACAGAGGACAGAAGACGGAAGACGGAAGACAAAGGATGAATCCACAATCCTTTGTCTTTAGTCCTACGTCTTACGTCCTACGTCCTACGTCCTCCAACACATGCGAAAGGTAAGCTCATGAAAAAGCTCATATTTTGCCTCACGATTCTGGCCGGCGTTGCGGCATTTGCCGGCACCGCGGAGCGTGGTCACGGCCGACGTCGGCGAGACCTACACGGTCAGCACGGCGATCGGCGACTACGCGCGGCTCGTGAAGCGCGGCGCGGGCGAGGTGGTGCTGACCGCCAAGACCACGGCGTTCAAGGGCGAGGTGCTGGTGGAGACTGGTACGCTGTCCCTCACCGTGACCAATGCCGTTGGCGGCGGCACGCCGATCACAGTGCAGGACGGCGCGACGTTCTGGCTGAAGATCCCTCACCCCGGCGGAAGCCAGGCCACGCCCATCTTCCTTGGTCACAAGATGACGATCGCGGGCAAGGGCGTGAACGGCGCGGGCGCAATTCGCTACACGCGCACGAACGCGTCCGGCAACGCCGACAACATGTTCAGCAATGTGGAGCTGGCGGACGACGCGACAGTGGAATGCGCCTCGCGCTGGGGCATGAATACGGGTAGCCTGCTTGATCTCAAAGGACATACGCTGACGCGTGTCGGCGGTTCCAACGTCAACTGGCTATTCTACAACCAGTTGACGGCGGGGACGATCATGCAGACGACTGGGACGATGACATTCCAGGGCGCGCCGACTTTCTTGGACGGGGCGGATACACTGGTCGTGGTCACCAACTCGGGAGCTCTTACGCTCTGGGCCACAAGCAATCCAATCGAGGCATCCATCAAGCTCTACACCGGCCGCTCGTTCACGGCGAACTCGGGTACGAATCCGAAGACGCAGAACATTATCAACGGTCCCATCCACATCGCAAAGTTCCCGGGAGCGACCGATGCGAGCATCGAGACGAGATTCTACGATGGCAACAACACGGTGATGACACTCAACGGACCGATCACGGGCGACACGGGATACGCCTATGCCGACCAGGCGCGTCTCACGTACAAGGGACCCGGTACGCTTTACATGAACGGCCCGCTGCAGTTGGAGGGAAACTTCACGGTCAACGGGGGAAATTTGATGCTTACAAGCGGAGTGACGCGTGTCTGCAACGGATTGTCCATCAAGGAAAAGGGTTCAGTGCTTCTGGACGACGGACACCTTGACATCAGGTTTCTGCGCGTTGCAAACGGCGGCAACACCAAGGCGGTGTTCCGGCAGACAGGGGGTGCACTTTCCGTCTACCAGAATGACATACCTCGCATCGGTGAGTACAACAAGAGCATGGGATTCTTCACGCTCGAGAACGGCGAAGTGCATGTCAGCAACTCGGTCTATATTGCGGAATGGACGTCTTCCTTCGGCGCGTTCCGGCAGACGGGCGGCCTGTTCGAGACGCGCCGGACCGGCTACATCTACGCAGGCAAGGGCAGCGGCGAGGCCGGCAGCACGGCGCTCTTCGTGCAGACGGGCGGTACGAACGACTCGCTCGTCGTCACAAACTCCCAGTCCTACGGATTCATGACATGCCAGTCGAACGGCGTGAGCGAGGTGACGGTCTCCGGCACGGGAACCCTGTTCCGCACGGCCCTGCTGCAGTTCGGCTACAAGGACAGCGTCTGCACGAACATCTTCAACCTCTCCGACGGCGCGGTGTTCAAGGCCAACAGATTCCGGCAGTGTGAAGAAATCGGGGCCGGTTCGCTCGTGTGCATGAACGTGGACGGCGGCATCCTCATGCCGACGTACGCCTTTGGCTGGAGCGCGGCCGGCGCGAGCAATCCGCTTTTCTACCCTCGCGCGCTGCAGCATGTGGTCGTCTGGAAGAAGGGCCTTGTGTTCGACACGTCGGAGAACAGCGCCAACTCGGGGACGGGATCCTCGACGCTGGCCCTTAAGTTCGAGTCGCCCTCGGGCAAGGGCGTGGAGAGCGTGGCGTTGCCGACGGGCGGCGGATTTCTCGCGACCAACTACATCGGCATCGCGCGCGTCGTGTTCGAGGACGCGACGGGCTGGGGCGCGAGCGCGTACGCGGAGTACGACCACGCCACGAAGAAGGTGACGAAGATCGTCGTCACCTCGCGCGGGTGTGACTACTCGGACGGCACGAAGGCGTACCTTGAAAGCCCAGATCGGACGACGCGCTACGAATGCGCGCTTACGCTCACGACCAACGAGGGCTTGGCCGGCGAGTTCGTCAAGCGCGGCGCACCGACGCTCGAGCTTTTCGCGACCAACACGATTACGGGCGGCATCGCGGTGGAGTCGGGTACGCTGATGACATACTCCGACGGCGTCATCCCGTCCAACACTCCCGTGCGCGTGGAGTCGGGCGCGACGCTTGACCTGATCGACAGGGGCAACATCACGGTGTCGACCTTCACGGGCGCGGGCACGGTGTCGCGCGGAAACGTGACGGTGACGAACGCGATTCGCGCGACATGCGCCGACCTTTTTGCGAACAAGCACGCCACCTTCGGTAGGACCCTGACGTTAGCGGAAGGGGCCACGTTCACGATCACGGACCCGGAGAACCTGACGGCGTACGTGCACAGCGGCTCTAAGCCGGCGTTTACGGCGCAGTCGGTGAACGGCACGCCCACGCTGGCGTTCGAGGGTGAGGCACCCCAGGGCGTCAAGTGGGCACTCTTCAAGAAGAACGACACGACCTACAACTTCGGCGCGATTGTCGGCACGATGATCTTGCTCAAGTAGGGAGGGAACCGTGGAGAACCGTGCATGAAGGAGGATTCTGAGAATGCCCTATAAGCCGACAGGCAGGCCGAACGGCCGGCCGCCATCCCTGCCGAGCAACCTCGGCGACATGATCATGGACGACCTGAAAAGCCGCATGGACCCTGTGACCAGAATGGTTTTGCCGCAGCTCTCAAAGCTCGTCAGGAAACTTGGAGTCAGTCGCTCGTCCATCAAGCGCACACTGAAAGACATGCGGGACTTTGGTGCCTTTGAGCTTGTCTACGTTAAAAGCAGGCCGGAAGCCAAGATTTCCACCATTTACTATAAGATCAATTAGTCCATGTGGCCACGGCCGTCCCGGTGTGGGCCCGCTTGCTTTGCCTCGTTTACCCACAGCGGAAGTCCCATGTGGCTCAAAACCCCGACAGGTGAGGGTCAAAACCCAGACAAACAAGGCTCAAAACCCATACCCATGAGGCTCAAAACCCCGACGGTCCAGACCGTCTCAACTGAAGGAGCAACCATGACGGAAGAGGAACTCCAGAGTGAAATCGACTACGAGAGCCCGATTTCGGCATTGAAGCCATAAGGGGTCGCAACACAAGCAAAATCCTCCGTCCGAAGACGGGGGATTTTTGGTATACTGTGGGTGCTTTCGCGGCGCGGGTGCGTTGCGGGGGCTAGCCGGACGGGGAGAAATCCCGTTCTGGCGAATCAGGTATTTTGCGCTGACACGCAAACGACGTTCTACTGGAAACTTGGCGGTTTCAAGAGGAAGAGCGAGTTTGGCGAGGTCACGCGGACGGTTTTATACCGTCTTGCGTGTCCTTGTCTTCTCCATCTTTCTCGGGCACGCCAAGGCCTCCAGTAGAGGGAGATCGACGAGGCACGCATTTCTTATAGTCTCGTTTCTTCTCCCTCCAATCGTCTCCTTCGTGGCGGCACACGATGCCGTAGTGGTAGGGCGGTCGCCCCGCGACCGCCGAAACGAAGGAGAGCGAATGATGCGCACAACGACAAGCAGAACTCCGTGTTCGACGGTCGACGTTTTCTATCCTCCCTCCATTCTGGAGGAGGAGCTGAAGAACAGGGTCGCCGCCGACTGGTTCGGCGCGTTCGATTGCTCTCGCATTCTCGGCAAGGTCGATTTCTGCGCCGCCGTGCCCGCCACCGACCTCCCTCTGTGCGATGCCGAAAGCGTGCTGTGGGCGGAAGCGAAGCGCGGCGCGGATGCGCCGCTCGACTTCGCGCTCGTCCAGCTTGTCCTCACCATCGGCAAGGAACGCACGTTCGACCGGCACCTTCCGCCCAAGTACATTGCCGCCTTCAACGCCGCGCGGATCGCGTTCATCCCCTATTCGGAGGTGGTGGAGATATTCTACCAGAACGACTTCAACTGGAACGTCGCCCCGTCCGACCACGAGACGCGCGAGTTCGGCGACCTCTACCAGCGTGTCATCCGCATTCTTGAATCTGCCACGCTCGAATTCAATTTCGCGAAGGACGAGTCGGAGCTCCGCCGCTTCATCAAGGCGAACCTCCACACGGGAGGGCCGTGTTCCAGCGCGGTCGTTCAGATCACCAAGAACAACTTCACCCACATCTACCAGCGCTGGCGCGAGACGGTGATGCCAACCATCCTCATGCCGGACTGGGCCGCCGCCAAGAAGAACGGCATCATCGACGCGGACTTCTTCCTCGCCGACATCTTCTCGTCCGACAACGCCGCCGTCACCGACCAGCTGAACGTTCTTCTGATGAATGACCATTACCGTCAGTCGGGCGGGACGAACGCACTTGGCTTCCAGCTCTTTTCAGAGATATCCTTCTCCGACGGACAGAAGGCGCACCGTCTTTTCTGGAACCGTTACAGGCGCCCGCCCCGCAAGGAATATTGGAACTACATCGTCAACCGGCGCGACCTCCTCGTGCCGCAGGACGTGCGCGAGCGCAAGGGTTCCTTCTTCACGCCGCAGCAGTGGGTTTCTCTCTCACAGGATTACCTTGCCGCCGTCCTCGGCGAGAACTGGCAGGACGACCACTACGTGTGGGACTGCTGTTGCGGCACGGGCAACCTCGAAGTCGGCCTCACGAACAAGTACAACGTGTGGGTGTCCACCCTCGACCAACAGGACGTCGACGTGATCCACCAGCGCATCAAGCTCGGTGCGAACCTCCTTGATTCGCATGTGTTCCAGTTCGACTTCCTCAACGACTCATTCGACAAGCTACCGCAGGGGCTGAAAGAAATCATCGACGATCCCGGAAAACGCAAACGGCTCGTCATCTACATCAATCCGCCTTATGCGGAGGCGGGAGACGCCAAACAACGGTCTGGCACGGGGAAGAACAAGAGCGGAGTGTCCTTTGAATCTGTAGTGTATCGTCAGGCCAAGCCTATATTGAAGACGGGCGCTCGGGAACTTTTCGCGTTGTTTCTTTTTAGAATCGCCAAGGAGATTCCGGGGTGCATTGTCGGACAGTTCTCGAAGCTGAAACATGTACAGGCTCCAAATTTCGCGCCGTTCCGCGAATACTATCGGGCAGAACTGTTGAAGTGTTTCATGGTTCCCGCCGACACGTTCGATAACGTAAAAGGCAAATTTCCCATTGGATTTTTCGTGTGGCGACTTGCAGGTTCGCAGGAACAGAGCCCTCCCATGTACACATCCGCCGTAGCCGATGTGTACAATCGCGACGGGCTATTCGCAGGTACGCATCTCATCAGCTCGTATGCAAATGAGCGTAACGTGATAGAATGGTTGAGGCGGAATTACGACAAGAGGGGCGAGCGCATCGCGTATTTACGCATGAACGGGACGAATGTTCAAAACAATATCGGTATCTATCTTGCCAGCACATTGAGTCCAAATGACATGCACAATCATTTCTACGCTGAAGTGACGACGCGAAACGTCATGGCGATGAGCGTGTATCTTGCTATACGGACGGTGATTGAGGCAACTTGGCAGAACGACCGAGAACAGTACCTTGTGCCGAAGCAGGCATATGAGGGCGATGATGACTTCAAGATGGATTGCCTTGTGTTTGCGCTTTTTAATGGGCAGAATCGCGTGAAGTCCGCAGACGGCGTGAACTACTGGATTCCGTTCACGGAAGAAGAGGTTGGCGCGAAGGATTCCTTCAAGAGCCACTTCATGAGCGAGTGGCTGGCGGGGCGCAGGGCGGCGGCGGTCGCGGGGCGACCGCCATACCAGGGGGAGTTGGACTTTTCCGGGACAACCGAGACGAATGGGACATCTGGGACGGACTGCGGGTACGATACGCAAGCCGTGTCCCCATTGTCCCAGATGTCCCCATTGTCCCAGATGTCCCAGCAAGCTCGCGCGGTCCTTGATGCCGGCCGCGAGCTCTGGCGCTACTACCACGCTCAGCCGAACGCAAACCCAAACGCCTCGTACTACGACATTCGGCTCTACTTCCAAGGGACGACAACCGATGCGAAGGGTAAGGTGAAGATGAAGTCCGAAAGCTCCGACGCGACATACACCGCGCTTCTCGCAAATCTACGCGCCGCGATGAAGAATCTCGCAAAGCGCATCGAGCCGAAGGTATACGAGTACGGATTCCTGAAGGGGTAAATGAGAAAACAATGACGAATCGCGATCATCGGCGATTTCCGAAATTCGGCTTGCGGGAAAAGGCTGGATTGTGATATGATAGCCGCACATGGAACTGGAAGAAGGTGAACTCTGCGCGCCGCGAAAGCGGTGCGCGCCGAAGAGAAAGCGAGCAGAAAATGAGGAAATTGGCCTTTGTGGCGTATGCGGCGGCTGCGGCTAGTGCGACCTTCTCGGCATTTGCCGGCAGCGAAGGGGCCGAGGGGACGGATTGGGTCGTGACGGCCGACGCCGGCGAGACCTACACGGTCGGCACGGCCATCGGCAACTACGCGCGGCTCGTGAAGCGCGGTGCGGGCGAGGTGGTGCTGACGGCCGCCACGACGGCGTTCGCGGGCGATGTGCTGGTTGAGGAGGGCACGCTTTCCATCACCGTTCTCGGCGCCTTGGGGACGGCGTCGCCGATCACCGTGGAGAGCGGCGCGACGTTCTACCTGAAGACGCCGCACGGATCGGGTCAGAGTGTCGCGATCTTCAATAAGCACAAGTTGACGATTGCGGGCGACGGCGTGGACGGAAAGGGCGCGATCCGCTATCTGCCGTCAAACGGCGGGGCCTATGACGACAGCCTTCTGGGCGTCATCGATCTTACCGCCGACGCCACGATCGAGTGCGACTACCGCTGGGGCGTCCATGGCAGCAACGGCGGCGTGATCAACCTCAACGGGCACACGCTCCGGAGAATCTACAACAACACGACCGGGGACCAGTGGATGATCAACAACGCCACGGTAAACGGAGCGGGCGGCACGGTGGAGGCGAATATGGGACGGGTCACGTTTCAGGGCAACGTGAAGTGCTCGGCTGACACGACGTTTGTGGTGACGAACGTCGGCAATTACCTTCTCTGGGACGTGTCTTCTGTGATCCCTTCACCGTTCAACATTTTTCCGGGTCGTGCGGTTTCCGCCTTGTCAGGAACCGGTGCGAACAGGAACAGAATATCGGGTCCCGTCAATCTGCTGACTCACGCGAACGGAAATGGCGGCGAGGTGACGTTCGAGATAAACGGCTCAAACGTGCTGAACTTGAACGGTACGCTTACCGGTGCGCGCGGCACGAACTCCACTTCCGGCGTCACGTTCCGCAAGACGAGTTCGGGAATCCTGTGCCTCAACGGCGACGTGGATCTCTGGCGCAACACCTATATCGACAGCGGTAGCTTGCTGATGACGAGCACGGCGACGCGCGTGATCCGAAACGGTTTTGTCGCGAACGGAAATAGCCGTGTTCTGATCGGCGGCGGCAACACGCTGCTCAACTGGATCCGCGTAGGTAATGGTGCAAACAAGGGTACGGTCCTTCAGACGGGCGGCGTTCTCGGCGTGAGAGGCGACACGTTTATCGGTGAGAGCGCGTCGGGCGTCTCGCACTGGATGATGTCGGGCGGTGAGGCGTACGTGAGCAATGTTGTCTATGTCGGCCATGCGGCCAACAGCTTTGGTAGCTTCATGCAGACCGGCGGATTGTTCCAGGGACGTTCCAACTGTATCTTGTATGTCGGGCGAGCGGGCGTGGGCGTGTACCACCAGAGTGGCGGCACGAATGATACGGTTCGGGCGCGCGTCGGGCAGTCTGCGCTTTTCTACATGGGCAACGTGGGTGGCGTTGCGGATGTGACCGTGTCGGGAACCGGGACGGTGATGACGACTGAGCAGATATACTTTGGTGGCTCCAACAGGCTTTCCGTCTGTAACTTCAACATCAATGACGGTGGGACAGTGAAGGCAACGCGCATGTCGCGGAACGTCTTCACCACGGAGGGCTCGGACTTCACCGTGAACAGCGACGGCGGCATCCTGATGCCCACGTTTGGACATGGGTGGGGCGCATTGAATTCCAACCAGGCGAACTTCTACAAGAACATGCCCGACAGGTGCGTTGTCTGGAAGAAGGGTCTGGTGATCGACACCTCGGAATCGTCGGGGCAGTCGAACGGCCAGCCGTCTGGGTTTGCCGCCAGTCACATACCGCTGCACTTCGAGTCGCCGACAGGCAAGGGCGTGGAGTCGGTGTCTTTCCCGACGGAGGGGAACTACACGAACGTTACGTACTACGGCCCTGCGCGTGTCGTGTTCGAGGACGAGACCGGCTGGGGCGCGAGCGCGTACGCGGTGTACGACTACGCCACGAAGAAACATTCGCGGATCATCATCACGTCGCGCGGCTGCAACTATAGCGACAACGCGAAGGCGTACATTGAAAGTCCCGGTCGCACGACGCGCTACGAATGCGCGCTCACACTTTCGGACAATGCGGATCATTGCGGCGAACTGATCAAGCGCGGTGCGCAGACGTTGTACCTCTATGCCACGAACACGCTTACGGGAGGTATCGCGGTGGAGGAGGGGACATTGGGGGCCAACACGACCGGCGTCGTCCCGTCCAATTCCGCCGTACGCGTGGAGTCGGGCGCGACGCTGCAGTTCGCGAGCGTCCGCCCGACCTCGCTCTCCACGTTCACGGGTGCTGGCAACGTGACGGGTTGCGACATCACAGTGACGAACGCGGTGCGCGCCACCTGCGCTGAGCTGTTCGCGAACAGGCATGCGACGTTCGGGAACGCGCTGACGTTCGCCGACGGCGCCGTGTTCGAGATCACGGACCCGGAGAACCTGGAGACCTACAAGAGCCACGGTTCCGTGAGGGCGTTTACGGCCCAGACGGTCAACGGCACGCCGACCTTGCGCATCCCGGACGCCTACACGGGTTCGACGAAGTGGGCGCTCTTCAAGAGCGGCGCGGGTTCCTACAACTTCGGTCCGGTCATCGGCACGATGATTCTGCTCAAGTAGGCGGCGGGCCCCTGGCTTTACGGCGTCGGCGGCAAAAGTTATAATGACGGTCGAGAGAACCACTTAGTCCGTTCAGCGTGCGAGGTGCGTGCGAGGGCACGCGGCTGGTCCGGTGTTAAGTTTGAAGAAGGAGAATGTACAGACCATGAAGCAGATGCAGACGAGAAGAGAGTTCATCGGCGCGGGTTGTGCGGCGCTGGCGGGGGCTGCTGCGGCGAAGTCGCCGGCCGCCGTCCGTCCGGAGCCCGCGTTCATGTGGGGCGTCCTGCTCCATTTCGGCGTCAACATCCAGTGCGACCTGCCCGTCACGCAGTGGGGCAAGTATCAGGGCGAGGACCTCAAGCTGATGACTGCCGCCGACCACGTGCGTTTCGACGAAGGCGTGTTCGACCGGATCACCGACCGCATGGCCGCCAAGGGCCTGAACACGATCGTCATGGATCTCGAGGAGGCGCTGTACTATCCCAGCCATCCCGAACTGGCCGTGAAGGGCACCTGGGGCGTGGAGCGGTTCCGCAAGAAGCTGGAGCAGCTGCGGGCCAAGGGACTTGAGCCGATACAAGATGGTCTCGACGCCGCAGTACTACCGCGTCTGCGCGGACGTCATCGCGGACGTGATCGACATCTTCGACAGGCCGCGCTACTTCCACATCGGCTTCGACGAAGAGACGCATGAACATCAGCGCAAGCACTCCATCTCCATCGTGCGGCAGGGCGAGCTGTGGTGGCACGACTTCCTCTTCATCGTCAAGGAGGTCGAGAAGCGGGGCGTGCGCGCCTGGTGCTGGAGCGACAAGATCTGGCACGCGAAGGACGAGTTCCTCAACCGCATGCCCAAGAGCGTGTTGCAGTCGAACTGGTACTACGGGCGCAATTTCAACCTGGACCGGCCCCTGAAGGGGAATCGCCAGTGCAACGAGCCGAACGCCTACATCGAGCTGGAGAAGGCCGGATTCGACCAGGTGCCCACGCCGTCCAACTGGAGCGTGGACGACAGCGTCTCCTCCACGGTGGCGTTCGCCCGGCAGCACATCTCGCCCCAGCGCCTGAAGGGCTTCTTGGCCGCGCCGTGGGTGAAGACGCTCCCGCAGTTCGAGAAGCTCCACGAGGAGCAGGTCGACCAGATGGCGTCGGCGAAGTGCCCCCGCTAATTGGATGCGGTTGATTAACCGATTACAAATTGTCCGTAGTGGCACTTGACTCGGCCAAGGGAGATGGTTTATAATGTGAACCACTTGAACCACAGGAGTGAACCATGAATGCGTTGACATTGCATGCAATGGACGAACGTCTCGTTTTGGCGTTGCGGAAGTATGCCGCCGAGTTTGGGACGAGTCTCAATTTGGCGGCGAAGTCGCTGTTGGCGAATGCGCTTGGCGTATCGGCGGCGGACGGGCGAAAGACGCCAGGTTTCATGAAATTTGCAGGCAGGCTCTCTTCCAAGGAGGCGGAAGGCATGAGGGCCTTTGTGAACGAGGCCGACTTTTCCAAGGTTGACGAGGCGGACTGGAAATGAATGCCGCAGTTGTCGATACGAAAGTGCTGATCACCTTTCTTGAAAGGGGGAGCCGTGTCGCGGATGCCCTTGGTCGATTTGACAAGTTGCTTGTCCCTGCTGCAGTGGATGCGGAGTTTCGGGCTGGACTTGATCTCGCGACGCGCGCGGGGCGCCGGCGCGCACAGGTCCTTGACGGTTTCCTCGGCGAGTCGTCTGTCGCGTTTGTGCCGGCTGATCGCGACGTGAGCAGCAAGTATGCCATGCTGTATCGGGTGCTTAAGCGTCAGGGTACGCCAATTCCCGTCAACGACATCTGGATTGCGGCTTCTGCCCTTGTCCTGAATGTGCCGCTTTGCACGTTCGACCAACACTTCCGCAACGTACCTCTGCTTGAAGTCGTGGAGGTCGACAACGCGTGAACCGCCCCCGGCGGCCGCTAAGCACCTTACGCCATGGACTTTCGCAAATGGCGAGATTATGGTATCATACCGTCCGTGAAACTAGAGTCATCCAAGGGAGACGCGGAAAAATGAAGACATTGACCTTTGTGGCGTATGTGGCTGTCGCGGCCTTCACGACCATTCCGGCGTTTGCCGGGAGCGCGGAGCCTGACGGCACCGACTTCGTCGTGACGGCCGCGGCGGGCGAGTCGTTCACGAACAGCACGGCCATCGGCAACTACGCGCGGCTCGTGAAACGCGGCGCGGGCGAGGTGGTGCTGACGGCCGCCACGACGGCGTTCGCGGGCGAGGTGCTGGTGGCGGAGGGCACGCTCGCCATCACGGACCTCAAGGCCGTGGGCGCGTCCTCTCCCGTCACGGTCGAGGACGGCGCGACGTTTTGGATCCGGACCCCTCACACGGGCGCGCAGAGTGCGCCGCTCTTCAACACGCACAAGATCACCATTTCGGGCCATGGCGTGGACGGCGGCGGCGCGCTCCGCTACACGCAGACGAGCGGCGGCGGCATGGCCGACAACATGTTCGGCCACATCGTCCTCGCCGCCGACGCGACCATCAACGCCGCCAACCGCTGGGGCATGGACGTCGAGAGCTACCGCCTCGACCTGAACGGCCACACGCTCACGCACAAGGGCGGCTACACCATCCTCTACAACACGATCACGGCCGGCACGATCATGCACTCGACGGGCACGCTGACGTTCCAGGGCACGGCCAACTTCCCGGACGGCACGAACACGACGTTCGTCATCACCAACGCCAGCACCCTCGCGTTCTGGGGCCAGCGGGCCGACCGTCCGATCCAGGCCGCCGTCCGGCTCAATACGGGCCGCACGATCCGCATAGATTCCGGCGCGGCCAACACCATCAGCGGTCCCCTGCACGTCGCCAAGCACGGCTCGCCCACCAACGGGCCGACCGACGCGTTCATCGACGTCAGCACGCAGTACAACAACACGGCCCTCCACCTCAACGGGCCGCTCACGAGCGACTACGGCCTCGGCTACAACTACCATTGCCGCCTCATCATGAACGGGGGCGGCACGCTGTGGCTCAACGGCCCCGTCGACTTCGAGGGCAACGTGTATCCGCGTTGCGGCTGGCTGTGCATGACGAGCGCGGCGACGCGCGTGTTCCGCAACGGCGTCTCGATCAAGAACAGTAAGGTGTGGCTGGCGGATGGGACGTTCCGTTCCGGATTCCTGCGCGTCCCGAACGGCGGTAACGCATTGGGACTCTTCCGCCAGACGGGCGGTACGCTCTCGAACGGCAGCGATGCGCCGCGCATCGGCGAATCGGACAAAAGCTACGGCTGGTACGTGCTGGAAGGCGGCACGGCGAATCTCGGGAGCCTGATCCTGATGGGCGAACACCCAGGCAGCTACGGCGTGATCCGGCAGAAGGGCGGCCTCATGAAGTCGTACCGGTCCGATGCGGGCGGCACGCTCTACATCGGGCAGAAGGGCGATGGCCTCTTCATCCAGACGGGCGGCACGAACGATTCGCACGCCGTCAAGGGTGGACAGGACCTCCGCACCATCATGAACGTGACGAACGGCGTGAGCGAGGCGACGATCTCCGGCACGGGTACGCTTTTCCGCGCGGAGGGCTTCTCGATGGGCTGGAACCTCAGCCTCTGCACGAACATCCTCAACATCAGCGACGGCGCGGTGTTCATGGCCAACCGTTTCAGGCGCCACGAGGGCGTGCGGGCCGGGTCGCTCTCCTGCGTGAACGCGGACGGCGGCATCATGGCGCCGACGTTCGGCTGGGGCTGGGGCGCCGCGAACGCCGGGACGGCGAACTTCTTCCCGCGGAGTCCCGACCACTTCGTGCTGTGGGACAAGGGTCTGGTGTTCGATACGTCACATACCGATATCGCACAAGGTTCGTTCGGCCCTAGTCATCCGTCCTTCTGGTTCGAGGCGCCAACGGGCAAGGGTTTCGAGTCAATCTCGCTGCCCACGGACAGCGCCTACGTGCCGGCCAACTACTACGGCGTCGCGCGCGTTGTGTTCGAAAGCTCGACGGGCTGGGGCGCGAGCGCGTACGCGGAGTACGACTATGACACGAAGAAGCACACGAAGATCGTGATCACCTCGCGCGGGTGCGACTACGGCGACGACACGAAGGTGTATCTTGAAAGCTACAACCGGCAAACGCGCTACGCCTGCGCGTTCACGCTCTCCGACAACGCGGGCCACGGCGGTCCGCTCATCAAGCGCGGCCCGACCGACCTCTACCTGTACGCCACCAACACGTACGCGGGCGGCACGATCGTCGAGCAGGGACAGCTGATCTTCAGTAGCCCGTGGACGGTTCCCCCCAACTCGGCCATTCGCGTCGAGGCGGGTGCGAAGGCGAACTTCAACGGCAACGCCGCCACGATCGCGTCGTTCGCGGGGCCGGGCCAGACGGCGAACGGCAACGTGACGGTCACGGATTCCGTGAAGGCGTCCTGCGCCGACCTCTTCGCGAACAGGCACGCGACGTTCGGGAACGTGCTGACGTTCGCCGATGGCGCCGTGTTCGAGATCACGGACCCGGAGAACCTGGAGACCTACAAGAACCATGGTTCCGTGGTGGCGTTCACGGCCGCGTCGGTCAACGGTGCGCCGAAGCTCCGCATCCCGGACGCCTACACGGGTTCGACGAAGTGGGCGCTCTTCCAGAGCGGTGCGGGTTCCTACAACTTCGGCCCGGTCATCGGCACGATGCTGCTGCTGAAGTAGAGGAAGGGAAGCCCATGTCAAAGCTCATTTCCTGCATCGCGATTCTGGCCGCCGCGGCAACGTTCGCCGAGGTCGTCCCGTCCTACGACGTGATCGTGGCGGGCGGCGGGCCGGCCGGCATCGGCGCGGGATACGCCGCCGCCTCGCGGGGCGCCAGGACGCTCGTGCTGGAGAAGAGCGGGCGGCTCGGCGGCATGGGCGTGTCCGCCCTCGTGAGCCCGTTCTCGTTCTGCACGGTGAGCCCCATCGCGAAGGACATCGCGAAGAGGATCGGCTTCGAGCAC
>ONRL01000340.1 GCA_900320225.1 uncultured Lentisphaerota bacterium | reverse complement strand
GGCTCCGCGGCAACGTCGTCACGCTCTTCCCCGACCGCGGCGACCGCTACATCAGCAAGGGCCTCTTTCCGGCGTAATTGCCATTCGGGAGCCATTGTGCGGGATAATATGCGGGCCGAAGGGAGAGTACCATGAACTACGATCTCCGGCGCGTTGGGGACATCTGCCGCCGTCATGGCGTGTTCGTCGCGAGCGACGAGATACACGCCGACCTGCAGATACCGGGTTTTCGCGCAGAACGCCGCAACGTTCTGGTCTGCCTCCAAGGCGTTCAATCTCGCGGGGCTCCAGTGCGCGGCCGTCATCTGCGCGAATGACGCCTTGCGATCGTTTCGGAATTATCATTCGCCATGGCATAGAGTTTGCCTATCACGAGCGATAGAAACTAAGTATTTCCTTTCGTGTCGAATCTTATAATAAAATTTTCGGCGAAATGTTCGAGCCACCAGATACAATTGAGGAGCTTGCCTCCGCCATCGACCGGCGCTTCTTCGCTCCGCCATCGACCGGCGCTTCTTCGCGCCGCTGCGCCGTCCGCGCACGCGGCGGGTGGGCGTCGAGCTGGAGCTTCCCGTCTGGAACCGCACGCCCGGAAAGGCGACCGACTTCGACGCCGTCCATGCGGCGACCGAGGAATTCCTAGCGCGCTTCGACTTCCCCGACACGGCGCTCGACGACACGGGCGCGCTCTACCGCGCCCGCGATCCAAAAAGCGGAGATGAACTGTCGTTCGACTGCTCGTTCAACACCCTTGAGCTTTCCTTCGGCCCGGACGAGGATCTGACGGCCGTCCACGCACGCTTCCTCAACTATTACCCCGCCCTGCAGGAGGCGTTCAACCGGCGCGGGCACGCCTTGACCGGCATGGGCATCAATCCGCGCTGGCGCGAGAACCGTCAAGAGCCAATCGGCAACGGGCGCTACCGGATGCTCCTCCACCACCTGAAGTCGTATTCAAAATATGGCGGCGCGCCACGCTTCCACGACCATCCCGACTTCGGACTCTTCTCCTGCGCCTCGCAGGCGCAGGTTGACGTGTGCGAGGACACCGTCGTGCCGACCATCAACGCCTTCAACGCGCTGGAGCCCTTCAAGGCCGTGTTGCTCGCCAACTCCCCGTTCGGGGACCGGGGCGAGTTCCTGTGCGGACGCGACCAGCTCTGGAGCCACAGCCTCCACGGGCTCAATCCGCACAACTGCGGGATGTACGGCGTGACGCTGCGCTCGCTGGCCGATCTCGTCGGCTACCTGGAATCGACCAGCATCTACTGCGCAGAGCGTAGCGGCTGGTACCTCAATTTCGAGCCTGTCCCGCTGACGGAGTACATCGCCAAGGGCACGATCGTGGCCGAATACTGGGACGGCAAGGCCCAGACGCACCGCCACTGCCTGTTCGCACCGCACGCACAGGACGTCGCCTGGCTGCGGCCGTTCAAGTTCGAGGACCTGACGCAACGCGGCACGATCGAGTTCCGATCGGTCTGTGAACAGCCTGTACGCGACGCCTTCGCCCCGGCGGCGTTCCATGCCGGTCTTGCCGAATGCGTAGGTGAACTCGCCGCCCTTCTCGCCGCCGACACGACCCTGTACGGCCACGGCTACGGTGCCGCCGAACTGCGCGGCATCATGGCGCGTCGCGCATGGCCCTCGTTCATCGACCGTCCGGCGCTCGTCACGCAGCTGCACCGCATTCTCGATCTGTCGGCCAAGGGCCTCGCGCGCCGTGGTTTCGGCGAGGAACCGCTCCTCGCGCCGTTGCGCCGCCGGGCCGAGGCGCTCACCAACCCAGCCCTTGAACAGCTGGATCGGCTGGCACGCGGCGAAGCCATTGAAGAGATTGCGGACGACTACGGCTCGTTGTCACCGGAGGAGGTTCACCATGCTTGATGTCCGGAAACCGGCGATTCGCCCCTTCGCCCTCGAGGGGAAATTCGGCCTTGAGCGCGAGGCTCTGCGCGTGACCGCGGACAGGCGCATGGCGCGGACCCCGCACCCATTCCCGCCCGACCATCCGCGCATCGTGCGCGACTTCTGCGAGAACCAGACGGAAATCAACACGGGCGTGCATTTGACGGCCGCAGCGGCTGTTGCGGAACTGACGGCCATCAACCAGATGCTCATCCGGCACATCGCAAGGAACGGCGAGTCTCTTTGGACGAACTCCAATCCGCCGCCCATCGCCGACGAGGACGAAATCGTCCCCGCCCGCTTCACCGGTCCGCTTTCGGGGAAGAGCGCCTATCGCGCCTACTTGGCCGGGAAGTACGGCAAGCGGCTGATGGCGTACTGCGGCATCCACGTCAATTTCTCCTTCGGCGAGCGGCTCGTGTCC
>ONRL01000109.1 GCA_900320225.1 uncultured Lentisphaerota bacterium | reverse complement strand
TGGTCTTGCCCCCGCGCAATCGCTGCTCGTGAGCAAGCGCCATCCGTTCCATCCGTCGCACAACTACAGCGTGCAGTTTGATTCCGCCTGGCGTCCGGGTGGCGGCGTGTGCCGCATCGACATCCCACGTTCCGGCGAGGCGCTCGATCCCGACGCGGCGAAGACGACGCTCCTCGCCTCTGCGGGGACGGGCATGATCCGCACGCCGGCGCTTTCCTTTGACGCCACGCGTCTCTACTACGCCGAGCGGACGTCGTCCACGAACTACTTCCGCATCTGGGAACAGGACCTCGCGACGGGCAAGCGGCGTCAGCTCAGCGACAACGGCCCGTTCCACGACTACTGGCCCACGCCGTTGCCGGACGGCGGCATCGCGTTCATCTCCACGCGCTGCAAGGTGCGCTTCCTCTGCTGGCGTCCGCAGGCGGCGGTGCTCTTCCGCATGGAACGCGACGGCTCGGGGGTGCGTCCGCTCTCCTTCGCCAATCTTTCCGAATTCGCGCCGAGCGTGATGGACGACGGGCGCATCCTCTGGACGCGTTCCGAATACGTGGACAAAGGCGCCGACTACGGCCACACGGTGTGGACCATCCGAGCGGACGGCACCTACCCGGAGCTCACGTACGGCAACACCATCGCGCTGCCGCAGGGCTACGCCAACGCGCGGATGATGCCGGGCTCGCAGGATCTCTGCGCGACGATGATCTCGCACTTCGGCGACCTGAACGGTCCGCTTGCGCTTATCGATCTGCGGAAGGGTCCGCACGACCCCTCCGCGATCCGCAACCTCACGCCCGAGGTACCGCGTCCGGGCGCGCGGAGCCTTTCGGACACCTTCCGCGAGGCGTTTCCGCTCTCCGCAGACCTGTTGCTCGCGGCGTGGGCGCCACAGGACCGGTTCGGCATCTGGGCGCTCGACCGTTACGGGAACCGCGAGCTGCTCTACGAGGACGACTCCATCGACACAATCTGCCCGACGCTCTTCGCCCCACGTCCCGTGCCGCGCGCGATGCGCGGTACGATCCGAGAGGATCTCAAGGCAGCCGGGCAAGGCCTGTTCGTGGTGGAGAACGTCTATCGCGGGCTTGAGGGACAGGTGAAGCCCGGCGCGGCCAAATGGCTGCGCATCTGCCAGGAGATGCCGGCGGTGCTCGACAAAATGCCGGACGGCACCTACCGAGCCGACCACACGCCGTACATGCGTTGGTACGCTTCGCCCACGGACGTGCAGCGGGGCGCGTTCGGCTGGGCGTCGTTCATCGCCAAGGGCGTGGTGGGTACGGTGCCGGTGGAGGACGACGGGTCCGCGCACTTTCTCGCGCCGTCGGGGAAGGTCTTGTACTTCCAGCTATTGGACGGCGACTACAACGAGATCCAGCGGATGCGGTCGGTGGTACAGCTCCAGCCGGGCGAGGTGCGTTCGTGCATCGGCTGCCACGAGAGCCGGCTCATCCCGCCCGACTTCACCTACCTGAAGATGAAGGCCATGAAGCGGGCGCCGACGGTGCCAGCCCCACCGCCGTGGGGCGCGGGGCCGTTCCGGTACGAGCAGGTCGTGCAGCCCGTGCTGGACCGTCGGTGCATCGTCTGTCACAGCGCTGCCAAGAAACATCGACTGGTATTGGAGGGGACGCGAGACAAGGAGCGCGTGCCCGTTTCCTGGCGTACGCTCCTCAACAGCGGCACGGTCCACTACTTTACCTACGAGTACCAGAGGGGCGTTCCCTACAAGGCGGAGCCGTACACGTTCGGCACGTTTGCGAGCCGACTGTGGGACGTGCTCAAGGACGAGCGCCACAAAGGCGTGAAACTCGATCCGGAGGAGGAACAGGCCATCAAGTGCTGGATCGACATGAACTGTCCGCTCTGGGGCGACTACACCTTCCGCCCCGACCGCCCCGAATAGGCCATGAGGCTTAAGAACTCTACTCGTTGACGAGGGAGACGTCGGCGATCTCGAAGCGGGCGTCGCCGTTTCTCCAGCTGAACACGACGAAGTCGAGGCTGGCCGCATCGGGCGAGACGAGGAACTCGCCCGTCACGTCTTGCCAGTCGTCCGTCAGCGTCACGCGCGTTACGTTGAGGCGTCCGAGGCCCTTGCCGGCGGCACTTCGCAACCACACGGCGATTTCGGGCGAGGCGTTTCCGCGTAGACGCATCGTGTAGCGGATGCGCGAACCGGGGACGGGGCGTATGCGTACGGACGCGCCGGCCCCCTTGAGGTTCGATGTGGCGACCACGCGTGCCGGCGAGCCGGGTGTGAGCGTTGCGTCGCCAAAGGCACGCTTCAGGTCTGTTTGCGTGGCGAGCGTCTTGCCACGTCCGCTGGGGCAAAGCGTGCCGAAGTCGCGCGGCGCGCGGATGCGTCCGAGCCCCTCGCCCCAGCCGCCGTCAGGCGTCGCGAGGGCAAAACGGATCTGCCGACCCGGCGAATGGACGAACGGGTAGAGGTCGCTCATCGCCACCTTGACCTGCCAGCGCGTGCCGTCGGCCGCGCGCGTGACGGTGGCGCGGCTCTTGGTAAGCGGCACGTTGGCGGGGGAGAACTCCGGCGGGATGTCGCCTTTGAGCGCGGGCGTGCGGGGCTTGACGATCGTGCCGTCGGACGAGACGCGCAGTTCGACGACGTCTTCCAGCAGCCCCTTGCCTTCCACGTCGATCGCGAAGAGGATGCTGTCGGGCGCGCCGGGCGTGCGGACATCCAAGGCGAAGTAGGTTTCCTGGAGGTCGGCGGCAAGCGGCGCGTAGCTGCCCGAGACGAGCGTCTTCTGCGGCTTGAAGTTGTACGCCGAGTAGTCGAGCTTGTCGAGCGCCACGCCGTGCGCGCGGGCGGGGGCGAGGTCGGGGTCGACGATGAAATAGACGCGTTCGGGGCGCAGGTCGGCGGACGTGACCGTGCGGCCTTCCCAGTCGAGGAGTTTCTTGTTTTGCATCGTGGCGAGGAGTGCGGGATGCCAGGTCGTCGTCTTGGGGTTGGCGCACCATACGAAGGCCATGGGGCCGGAGGCGCTCGTGAAGGCGGCGAGGCGCTGCTGGCCGTCGTCGCCGAACGCCCACGCGCCCAGACGCGAGATGTCGCCGGAGAAGCGGTCGGTGGCCGTGCGCAGGGCGAGCGCCGCGAGACGCGGCTCGAGGAACGGACGCGTGCGGAAGAGTCCGCTCACCTGCTGGATTCCTTCGGCCTTGGCATAGAAGCGGGCCGTCTCGGGCGTGTGGACGCCGCAGCCGAGTCCGAAGCCCGTGATGCGCGTGCCGCCCTCGTGGAGCATGTCGGCGAGGTTGGTGAGCATGCGGTAGGCGCATGTCTCCTCGGAGGGCGTGGGGTCTGCCGAGCAATTGTAGAGCACGGTGTGCCACTCGTCCTCCCAGTAGGGCTTGGAGGGGGCGCCGTACTTCCGTTCGACGGCGCGGAACGGGCGCATGTCGTAGCCGCAGTGCGTGGCGAGCATGTCGAACCACTGCACGCCACCGAGCCGGACGAACTGGTCGTAGAACGGCAGGTAGCGCATCCCGATGCCGCCCATCAGCACGGTGATGCTGGGGTCAACCTCCTTCGCGGCCGTGTAGCCGGACTTGAGCAGCTCGACGAACTGCGCGGGCGACGACTTCTGCCAGAAGAGGCTGTAGCCGGGCAGGTGGGGTTCGTTCCAGAGCTCGAGGTAGCGGATGCCGGGATAGCGCCGGCAGAACGCCGCGATGTAGTCGTGCCAGGCGGACATGTCGCGCGGCGCGTAGTACTGCGGGTCCCGCAGCCAAGGGATCTTGCGCAGGCTCTCCGGCGCGGTGGAGTTCCAGGTCGGCGTGCCGAACGTGTTCATGATGATACGGTCGAAACCGTAACCGGCCTTGGCGGCGGCGGCAAGCGCGTCGTCCACCTGCTTCCAGTTGTACTTACCGCGTCCGGCACCTTCGATCTGCTCCCAGTGGAAACGGTGATAGCGGATGAACGCATGCATGCCGAGAAGGCGGATCAGCTCGAAAGGCGTCCCGCCCGTGTACTCGCTGCCCGACAGGGGATCGAGGTTGAATCCGAACACGGGCGAGGCGGCGGCCACGTCGCGCTCGGGCGTGGTGCAGACGGCGAACGCCTGCTCGCCGCGCGCGAACGCGGCGAAGCGGTTGCGGAAGATGGCGTTCGTGGTGGAAAGATGGTCGCAGCAATAAAGCGATTCGACGGCGGACGTGGCGTTGCCCGCGGCGTCGAGCCAAGCGAACGCGGCCGTGTAGAACCCCGGACGCGACGGACGCCACCGCCATTCGGCGGACGGGGCGTCGGACTGGTGGACGATCTGCCTCGCCGAATCGCGCACGAGGGTGCGCAGGCCGGTCTTGCCGGACGGGAGCCCGCCGCGGAACACGACATCCTCGCCGAGCGTGAACCAGTTGGCCGTGCGCACGCCGCGCGGGGTTAATGCCCATCTGAAGTCGACCGCGTTCAGGTCGAGACGCGGCGGTTCGGGGGCGGCTGCGAGACGCGCAGTACCGGAAAGGGACAGCCGTACGCTCGCGGCATTGGTGGGGTAGGCCGTGGACTGGATCGTGAAGGCGTGAAAGTTCGGTTTGCCCCACTCGCTCTTGGCCGGAATCTTCAGCGAAGGCCGCATGAACTTGTCTGCGACCCGTGAACCGTCCTTGGCAAAGAATTGAAGTGACGCATTGATCTCCACGGGGCCGTGGCACACGTACGCGAAACTGACCTCCAGCGCGGGACGCGAGGGCGGAATCGGTTCATGGTTGGACTGCCAGGAGACTCTGCGCCCCTTCGCGTCTTCTGGTGCGAACGTGAAAGGAAGCGAATCGGCACAAACCGAAAAAGCAGCCAAAACAACCGATGGGATAAGGAGTTTCATGTTCAACTTGTGTTTTCTTGTTTTTTTCAAGGTGTCGATAGTGTATCAAACGGCACGCCACGGTGCAACAGAGGCACAGATATGTTTGCGCTTGCCCTTTGGGAGGGGATGGGGTATACTTGTGGCACAAGATGAAGTTGGTTGCACATGTTACGTTTCTGGCGCTCGTGCCGTTGATGGCACGGGGTGGGGGCCTTATGCCTTGTCCTGATTGTGGACGCGAGGTGTCGAAACGAGCGCTGATGTGTCCGAACTGCGGCTTGAAGGGCGAGGTCATCGCGCAGGTGGCGAAGGAGCTGGAGACCAAGCCAAAGCCCAAGATACCTGACAGCTGGGTACGGGCCGACTTCGGCGGCGAGGTCTGCCGCGCAATGCCGGTTACGCTGGCGGACGGCAAATTCGTGGTGTTGCCGCTTGAAAAGACGTTTGGCATGGAGACGCTTCTTTTCACATACGCCTCTACCAACACAACCATTGCATACGGCGTGCCCGAGGTGGCGCTTGATCAACCGCTCATCCGCTTCCCGATCTCGGCGACGAATCTCCTCTTCGCCACGGCCGAGACCAACATCTGCTCGGAACTGGCACCCGCCGCCGTCAAGCTGGGTGAGGCGGTCGAATGGCAGACCGTCCAGCCACGGGCGCTCAAGAACCACGGCAAGATCTTGCTGAAGGTCAAGGCGGGCGAAGAGGCGCATCTGCCGTCCACAGCGCATCCCTTTTACAAGTTGCTTGAAGAGCGATTCAGAAAGGAACGGACAACGAAATGAACAAGACAATCCTGACAGTCCTTGGATTGGCGGCATTGCCGATTCTGGCGAACACGCCGCCCGCCATCACGAACGTGCGCGCCAGCCAGCGCGAGGGTACGAAGCTCGTAGACATCTACTACGATGCGGCGGATGCCGACAACGACCTTCTGAAGGTACGCGTCGAAATCTCTGATAATGACGGCGCGCGCTATTCGGTGCCGGCCTTTTCGCTTACGGGTGACATCGGCGAGGGTATCGTGCCCGGTACGAACAAGCACATCGTGTGGGATGCGGGTACGGACTGGGACGGCGAGTATTCCGACCAGATGCGCGTGAAAGTCTTCGCTATCGACGCGCAAGGTTTCCCTGGCATGGAATGGGGCAACGAAGTCCCGCCTGGTGGCTTTCTCATGGGCCAAGACGGTGGCGCGGAAGGGAGTGGCCCGTCCCGCCATGTGAATATCCCATGGAGCTATTGGCTTGGCAAATACGAAGTCACCGCGCAGCAGTACTGTGACTTCCTAAATGCGGCGCTGAACCTAGGGTATATAGAACGGGAAAGTACAATCAATGTTATTGCTTCAGAAAAAATGCCTGTGGATTATGCTTGTAAAAAAGGTTCATTACTTTGTACGACTGGAGATGATAAGCCGATAAGATGGAATGTCAATAAATTTGAGTGCCCTACAGATGACAAAACAAGTCTGCCAGCGAATGTGACATGGTATGGAGCAATGGCATTTGCACGGTTTTATGGCTATGACTTGCCAACAGACGCGGAATGGGAAAAGGCAGTCCGTGGGCCAGAACATGATGATGCTGGTGAACACTTATGCTTCCCATGGGGGAATAATGTTTCGGCATCTTATGCCAATATAACATCGCAAACAGACATTAAGCCTGTAGGTTATTATGATGGTAATCAAGTACCTGTCGGTCCCGACACTGCTAGTGGATATGGGCTGTATGATGTCATTGGAAATGCCCCCGAGTGGACTTTGAGTTGTAACAATGATATCGAGATGTACCCATTGGAGGAGTCGTTGACAAATACAATCCACAACCCATTTGTAATCGTAAGCCGACAGGGGAATGGAGTTACCTATGGTAGCAGTCCCATATATGAGAGTGCGGATAGAATCATTAGAGGCCTTGCCGATAATTTGATTTATTGGCGTAAAGCATCTCGTGCCGATTATTCAACCCCTATGATTCTTGTAGGAAGTAATGTGACTTACAGTGCTTATAGTCAAAGTGTTACGTACAATTATCAAAGTGACAGATCGCCAATGGGATTTCGCGTTGTAAGAAGGAGCGGTGTACAATCGGCTCATGCCCAATCTACAATACAAGAAGATTTTAATGATTGGCAAATTTTGTCGTCATCATATGACAATTCCGTAACAAATGTAACTGACGATAGCAAATGGGTTCTGTCAGGTGGTGCTTCTACGGTGAATTCGGGTGCGAATGAAACAAAATGCGTGTATCTTTCTGGTTCAGATTCTTGCAGATTATATTTTCCAAAGACGAGTTTTAGATTACTAATGGTTCGACTCATCGTAAAAGCGAGTGACAATAATTATTATTACGTCAATTTGTGCGCAAGAAAGGCAGATGGATCAACATCGTTTAATACGATTACTATACGGGATGATGGGAATACGTATCAATGTCATTCTGTGATAATTCCCGTGTCTGCATACGATGCAGATTCCTATTATTTAGGAGTAGGAAATGGATCTGCATACATAGATGACGTGGAATTGATAACACTTTCAGAATAATCGGATAGGATCTAGGATTTGACCCATGTTGGCGCAGAAAGACATCAAGCGGATGATCGACGACTGGGAGACGGAGGTCGTCGAGTTCAAGCGGGCGAAGGGAGCCGTGCCAGCTTCGTTCTGGGAATCGTACAGCGCGTTCGCCAACACGGATGGTGGCGTGATCGTGTTGGGCGTGGCCGAGGATGGCAACAAGCATACCGTTGTCGGCGTGACCAATGCCGAGAAGATGGTGGCGGAGGTTTGGAATGTCGCGAATAACCCGCAGCGCGTGAGCGCAAATGTTCTCTTCAATCATCAGGTTTACAAAGTTGATTATCAGGGAAAGACGCTTGTCGTCGTGGAAGTGCCGCGCGCGGAGAGGACAGAGCGTCCCGTCTATGTTGGGCGTGATGTCTTTCGCGGAACCTATCGGCGCAACGGCGAGGGGGACTACCATTGTTCGCAGGAAGCAGTTGAGGCGATGATCCGCGACAAGTGTCCAGAGACGGCGGATAACTGCCTGTTGGAGGATATGACGATCGCCGACCTGAATCAAGAATCGATTGCCAATTATCGTCTCATGTTCGGACAGTCGAAGCCCGAACATGCATGGACACGGATTCCAGACGACGAGTTCCTCGTCAAGATCGGCGCGGCGAAGAAGGATTCCAAGGGCGTGGTGCGTCGGATGATTTCGGGGCTTGTCTGCTTCGGCGATTTCGTGACAATCTCAAACGTGCTGCCGAACTACTTTCTCGATTACCGGGAATGTCTCGCGGACGGATCGCGCTGGACGGATCGCGTGGCGGCGCATGATGCCACCTGGAGCGGCAACATCATTGATTTCTACTTTCGGATCTACGACAAGGTCACCTCGTCCGTGAAGGTGCCGTTCCGCCTCGATGACAGGGGACTGCGCATCAACGAGACGAAGGTTCACAAGGCGTTGCGCGAATTGCTGGCGAATGCACTCATCCATGCGGACTACCATGGACGGCAGGGCATCGTGATCGAGAAACGCTACAGCAAGCTCATGTTCCGCAATCCGGGATGTCTGCGCATGGCGAAGGAGGCGGCCATCGGCGGCGGCAGAAGCGATGCGCGCAATTCTCGTATCTTCAATATCTTTTCGCTGATCAACATCGGCGAACGTTCGGGTACGGGGCTCTCGGACATCTTCTCCATCTGGAAGGAATACGGCTACGAACAACCGTCGATCACGGAAACCTATCAGCCAGATCAAGTATCGGTTGTTGTGCAGGTCGAGATTGAGAAGAGTGCAGTAACTACCCAAGAAGTTGCACCCAAAAACGGTGAAGTGGCACCAAAAGAAGGGGAAGTTGCACCAAAAAATGCAGTAAAAAATGCAGTAATACAAGGTGGCGATGCAGTAAAAAATGCAGTAAGAAATGCAGTAAAAGAATTTGATGCTGGGTTACGTGAGAATATTGTTGAAAAGTGCGCGGAACTGTATTGTTTCCTGAGGGTTGATCCAAGGCGTACAATCTTAACGGCTGTTGAATCGCTTGGTTTTTCGGCTCGTTCTGTTGCGCAATACCTCAACGTCTTGAAAGACGCCCATGTACTTGAGCATGTGGGGCCAACGAATGGAGGTACGTGGAAGTTCATGATATGAGGGGTGTTGTTGCCAGTTTGATTGCCCTGACGGGTGGCATCATCCTTGCCGATGATGCCGTCTCGCCTGCGTTTACATTCGATGCGCGATATCAGCCGAGCGGTGTTACGCCCGATGCGTGGGTGGCGTATCAGGCAGAGGGGCTTTCAGGGCGCTTTTCGGCGGCAACTGTCACGCGGGCGGCGGATGAAAATGGCAATGGCATACCTGATGTATGGGAGGTTGCGTATGGGCTTGCTGGTGCGAATGCTGCCGCAGACGCCGATCCCGATCACGACGGGCGCACGAACTTGGAAGAGTACAACGCCGGAACGAATCCGATTCTTGCAGAAGACTATCTCGCCTCTGCCGCTGAGAGCGAACGGCACATAGTCGATACGTGGATTGAATCGACGGCGGGCGGGTTCTCCGAACTCGTCGAGGTGTGGGGACTTTCCAGTCTCTTTGCGACTGACACGGCAGGGCGTGCGCCCGATACCGACAAGGACGGCTTGCCGGATTGGTGGGAAGCGCTGTATGGGTTGAATTCGAATGTCGCCGATGCGCATCTTGATTCCGATGGCGACGGACGCACCAACCGCGAAGAATATAACGCCGGAACGAATCCAGTGATTGCGAACGACTGGACACAATCGATCGCCGAAAGTGACGAACGCTTTGAGACCGATACGCGCGTCATCTACGTCGGCGGCAATCCGACCTTCGATACGACATTTGCCGTAATCAAGGTGTCCAACGGCTTTGTCTGCGACACGGGTGGGCTCTACTACGACTGGGACGGTGACGGCATCCCCAACTGGTGGGAAGCGCGATTCTCGCGGACTGGCTCCAAGACTGGATTGGACGCATCTGCAGATGATGATAGCGACGGGATGTCCAACTATGGCGAGTTTGTGGCGTATACGAACCCGACGAATGACACCTCGAAGTTCACGATTGCGATTGTGCCCATTGATAATTCTGCGTCATTCAACAGCCAGCAGCCGACATTGATGGCGGCCGTTGGCCTTCGCGTGTCGAATGTCACCCGTCATACAAGTGGAGCCTTTTCAATCAGGTGGCAATCTGCGCTCGGTCGAACATACGCTGTGTATGCGACGGATAATCTTGCGGAGGGGTGGCCTGCAGAACCTGTGGCAGAGTTGTCTGGTACGGGAGAAATGCTTGAATATGTGCCAGCGCCAGGGCCTGTTGCACAGTTTTTCAAGGTGTCGGTACGCCTGACAGAAGGAATGCCGTAAGTTATCGGAACATGATCATCGTGCCGGTCTCAGGCAACCAGCATTCGTAGCAGCCGAGGTCCACGCGCGCCTCGATGACACGGTTCGTGCCGGAGAGGTCGACGGCGTCCGCCATCCAGTCCATGCCTGTGCCGGCGTTGACTGCCGGAGAATTGCGTCGGATCATGTAGTAAGGCACGTCGGGAAGTTTCGGATCGCCCGCGACGAAGCGCGGATCGGATACCTGCGTGAAATCCGCATACACCGGATCGGAACCCCTGTTCTGTCTGGCGTCGATCACGCCGTAGATCGAGTTACTGACGATGTTCAACGCCACCGTGCCGGGCACTGTGCCCTGGGCCGTCGCATAGAAGTTCGCGTCAACGCGCGCTCCGTCGATCCGGTTCTCGTGGAAGATACAGTTCACGACCGTGTTGGTGCAGGGATAGGCGCCTCCAGATTCTGGATCCGTGCCGTTGCGGTGGGCGAAGATGAGATAGGGGTTCGCCACGATGCTCGACCCGTTCACGAACGACAGGGTGGTGAGCGAGTTGCTGGCGAAGGTGCAGTTGGCAATCTCGAGTGGCTTGGCAGAGACGTTGTAGATCAGCGTATGGACTGAGCAGGCCTTGAACAGGCAGTTGCGGATGTGCCCGGCTCCCGTTAGCGTATCGAACTGCACCATGCCGTCGGAATACCAGCGGTAGTCGAACTTGCAGCCGTCAAACGTGCAGCGGTCATACGACTTCGCCAGCATGTCACCCCATCCGGTGAACGTGCAGCCCGTCACCTGCGGCAACCTACGTATCTGCGACCCGTAATTTCCCCAGGCGTTCGTGTTGCCGTCGAAGAGGCTGTCTATCGCCATGCCCCTGGCGCTGACCGAAACCAATCCGCCGCCATACTGCCGCGCGACGTTTTCGCGGAACGTGCAGTTGGACACGATGCATTCGTGGTCAATCCAGGCGCCACCGCCATCGCGTGACGACAGGTTGCCGACGAACGTGGTGCGCGCGACGCGCGTCGTGAGCGCGAGCGACGAAAGGGCGCCGCCGCCGCTGCCGCTGTCGGTGGCTCCTGCCGTCGTGTTGCTTGTAAACGTGCAGTCCTCGATGCCGAGGAGCTGGCCTCCGCCGTTGGAGATGCCGCCGCCGTTGTACACGGCCATGTTGGCGATGAACGTGCAGTTGGAGATGCTATCGACTTCCCTGTTCAACCGCAGGGCGCCGCCCCGGTCGGCCGTGGACGCATTGCCCGTGAACACGCATCTAGATATGGATTCGACGCGCTCGCCGCACAGGACCGCGCCACCTCGCCTGGTGGCGGTGTTGTTCGTGAACGCGCAGTCCGCGAGGGTTCCCACCGTGCTGGCAAACGCCACGGCGCCGCCATACTCCAGCGTGGAGTTGTCGACGAACGTGCATCCGGAGATGGCCGTTACTGGCGTGTCGCAGTACACGGCGCCGCCGTTCTGTGTTGCTGTGTTTCCGATGAACGTACAGTCGGTCAGCGAATCGATCTTCTCGCCGTATATGGCTCCGCCCGCGCCGCCGAGCGCCTTGTTGTCGATGAACACGCAGTTCTTGAAGATGTTGGTGTGGTACGTGGATCCGCTGTTGTTGCCCATATAGCAGCGGGCGGCGCCGCCGGCCTTCTTGCACGTGTTGTTCGTGTAGAAGCAGTCGAAGGCGTCGACGCAGCAGGTGGCGCCGCCATGATACGCGCTAGAGCAGCCGCGGAACACGCAGTTCGAGGCCAGGCCGTTGCCGAGCGCCGGATTGCCCTGCTCGGTCTGCGCCCACGAGAGCGCACCGCCTCCAAAGTTGTTGATCCCCGTGCCGTCCGGAGCCTTCTCGGGGCGATAGCCGTTCTCGAACGTGATGTGCCACACCGACGTTTGCCGTCCACCGCCGGCGTGTCCGTAGAGGATGGTCGCAGTTCCATCGCCTCGGAGAACCGTCTCCTCCTCGGGCGTCTTCTCGCTCCAGTGTTTCGTGTTTTGTCCCTTGATGACCAATTTCTTGCCATTGACGATCAGATGGTAGTAGCCCCAACCGGAATACGTTTCATGGACCTGCGAGAGGTCGTAGACGCCCGGCTTCAGGATGATCGTGGAGCCGCCGCTGAGCGTGGCCATATAGTTCGTCAACGCCGTCACGTCGCCCGGCTCGACTGTGACAGTCGCAGCTGTCGCGCATGAAATCGTGCAGGCGAAGCCCCCCGCAACGCCCCAAAAGAACTTTCTCCTCAGCATCTTCTACCCTCCCGTTCGATAATGATTGGTTGTGGGAGGTGGATTCGAACCACCGAAGGCGCAAGCCAGCAGATTTACAGTCTGCCCTCGTTGACCGCTTGAGTATCCCACAGCGTGGTGCTCGGGGCGGGACTCGAACCCGCAAGGATCTCTCCACATGCACCTCAAGCATGCGTGTCTGCCAATTTCACCACCCGAGCGAGGCGTGAAAACGGCGCATATAATACCAAAATCCCGCCGCCTCCGCAAGGGGGGATTTTTCGTGTCCTGAAAGTTCTTGGAAAAAGTCAGAAAAAGATGGTACAATTTCCTCACTTCTTAGAAAAGAAAGCGAGGTGGATCATGAACTTCACACATCAGACACTCTTGGTGCTGGTCTTGGGCGGCTTGCTGACAGGTTGCGTGACACCAACTGATATGGGCTATGTGGTACCAGCCGAGCCGGTTTACAACACGGCGCCCGCCTACTATGTAACGCCGGTTTCGGGCTATTCCACAATGACCGTCTATGACGGTTACTACCCTAGATATGGTGGCCCGCATTACCCGCATCATCGTCCGTCGCCCCCGCCGGCGTATAGGCATGGCCATGGTCACGGTCATGGCGACCGGAGTCACGGAGCACATGGGGGACCTGGTGGGCACGGAGGTCACTTCGGACGGCTTGCCCCAACGACGCGCTCTGGACCGCCCACGATGCGTTTTGGCACGCCCTCTAAACCCGCTGGAGGGGGACGTGTCTCCTCGGGGGGACCGAAGCGGGCGCCCGTCTATCACGCTAGGCCACCGAGCCGGAGACCTGCGCCGAGCCGGGCACCTTCCGGTCGGGGTGGTGGCTTTGGCAAGGGTGGTGGCCGCAAGAAATAGCAGATTGTGGTATACTATCCGCCCTGGATGATCGGGGTGCTGCCGGACACGGTGTCCGGGTGCTGAGATGAAACCCGTGAACTTGAACAGGGTAATGCCTGCGAAAGGATGTGAACTTGAACAGGGTAATGCCTGCGAAAGGATGTTGAGATGACACAGCTCGAAGCGGCCCGCCAGGGCCTTGTGACCGATGCGATGAAGACCGTCGCGTCGGATGAAAACGTCAGCGTCGAAACGGTGCGCGCCGCGGTGGCGGACGGCACGGCCGTGATTCCGCTCAATCCCGCGCACGCGAACTGCCGGCCCGTGGGTGTGGGGCGGATGTTCACGACGAAGATCAACGCGAACCTCGGCCGCAGCGTGACGCACTCCGGGAAGGGCGACGAGCTGGAGAAGCTCGCGATCGCGCTCAAGGCGGGCGCGGACTTCGTGATGGACCTCTCCGTGGGAGAGGACGTGAAGGCGATCCGCCAGGGCATGCTCGACGCGAGCCCCAGGCCCCTCGGCACCGTGCCCGTGTACGAGACGATCAGCCGCCTGAAGGGCGACATTCCCCACATGGACCCCTCCCTCCTCCTCGACGTCATCCGCGAGCAAGCCGAGCAGGGCGTTGACTTCATGACGCTCCACGCGGGCCTACTCCTGAAGCAGATTCCCGCCGCGATGAAGCGCAAGATGGGCATCGTGAGCCGTGGAGGCTCCATCATGGCCGAGTGGATGATGGAGAACAACACCGAGAATCCCCTCTACACGCGCTGGGACGAGGTGATGGACATCCTCGTGGCGCACGACGTGACCGTGTCGCTCGGCGACGGGATGCGTCCGGGCTGCCTCGCGGACGCTTCGGACGCGGCGCAGTTCGGCGAGTTGGACGTGCTGGGCGAGCTCGTGGACCGCTGCCGCGCGCGCGGCGTGCAGGTGATGGTGGAGGGCCCGGGCCACGTGCCGTTCAACCAGATCCAGATGAACATGGAGCGCGAGCAGGCGTCCTGCAAGGGCGCGCCGTTCTACGTGCTCGGTCCGGTCGTCACCGACATCGCGCCCGGCTATGACCACATCGTGAGCGCGATCGGCGCGACGGCGGCGGCTACCTACGGCGCGTCGCTCCTCTGCTACGTGACGCCCGCCGAACACCTCGGACTCCCCGACGGCGACGAGGTGCACCGCGGTTGCATCGCCTACAAGATCGCCGCCCACGCGGGCGACGTGGCGCGCGGCCTCCCCGGCGCGCGCGACCGCGACGACGCGATGGCCGACGCGCGCGCGGCG
>ONRL01000172.1 GCA_900320225.1 uncultured Lentisphaerota bacterium | reverse complement strand
TTCTCCGGCTTGACGGTCACGGCCTGCGCGGCGCAGCACGCGGCCGCCACGATGAGTGTGAATGTTTTCTGCATGGCGAGAGTATACCATAATTTCGCTTGTTTACGAAAAATGGATTTTTGACTTTTTGACTTTTGGAACGTCCGGAGATATGGTATGATAACCTCGCAAAGGAGTAAGCTATGAAAGAATGTTGCAGAAAATACCTGAACGAACAGTTCGGAGGTGACACGGAGGTCGTGGACGCGATCTACGCCGAGTACGTATCCTCCCTCGGCCCCAAGTTGGCCGAAGCCGACGCGGCGCTGGCCGCGACCGGATGGGACGCGCTGGACAAGGTGGCCCACACCGTCAAGGGCAACTCGCTCGCCGTCGGCGACCAGCAGATGGCCGATAAGGCCATTGCGCTCCGAAATGCCGCCAAGCTGCAGAATCGCGATGAGGCGGAACAGCTCATCGCGGGCCTGAAGTCGCTCGCGGAAGGGCTCTGACGGCGTAGGCATGGCGAGTTTTCTGGAAAGGATGAAACAAATGGCGTCTTCGCGGCATCTCTCGATGCTTGGCGCTTGGGCGTTTGCGTTCGGAACGGCCGTCGGCTGGGGTTCGTTCGTCATGCCCGGGACCTTGTTCCTGCCGAAGGCGGGGCCGCTCGGAACGACCATCGGCGTGTTCGTCGGCGCCGCGATCATGGCCGTCATCGCCTGGAACTACCATTACATGACCCGCCGCTATCCGGGGCCGGGCGGCGCGTTTGCGTTCGCCACCCGGGCGTTCGGCGCCGACCACGGCTTCCTCTGCGCGTGGTTCATCAGCCTGACCTACATGGCGATCGTCTGGGCGAACGCCACGGCGCTCACGATAATCGCGCGTTGCCTGTTCGGCGACGCACTCCGTTTTGGCTTCCGCTACAGCATTGCGGGCTATAACGTCTATCTCGGGGACATCCTGCTTCCGGGTGCCGCAATCCTCGTCGCCGCCGCCATCAACTGCCGGCGGCGCCTCGCGGGCCGCGTGGAGACCGTCCTGGCCGTCCTGTTCGCGGTCGGCATCGCGGTTTGCTTCGGCGCGGCCGTGTTCCGCTGCGGTGGCGATCTGCGCGTGGCGGCACCGGCCTTCGCGTCGGATGGCACTGCGCCTGTCTCGCAGGTTCTCAAGATCGTTGCGCTGGCCCCTTGGTTCTACGTGGGGTTCGAGGCGATCTCGAACCTGTCCGGCGAGTTCCGCTTCTCGTGTCGGAAAACATTCCAGGTGATGGTCGCGGCGGTTGTGACGTCCGCGTTCGCCTACGCGTTTCTGGTCGTCCTTCCCGCGCTTGCCCCGGCGGACGCAGGCGGTTGGCCGGCCAGCGTCGCGCACCTCGGCGGGCAGGTGGGCGCGCCCTTGCTGCCCACGTTCGCGGCGGCGTCCCGGGTCTTGGGCCGTGTCGGAACCGCCGTCATCGGCGTGACGGCAATTGCGGCGATCTTCACCAACCTCGTCGGCAACATGACGGTCACCAGCCGGCTTCTGGGCGCGATGGCCGACGACGGCGTCCTCCCGGCCCGCCTGGGCGCGAAGGGCGCCGACGGCACGCCGACGGCCGCCGTGCTCTTCGTCGCCGGCGTTTCTCTCCTAATTCCCTTCCTCGGGCGGACGGCGATCGGCTTCATCGTGGACGTTGCGACCATCGGTGCCGGGATCGCCTACGCCTACACCTCCGCCGCCGTGCTGCGGACGGCGCGCGCCACCGGCAGCCGCCTCGGCAAGGCTATGGGAATCAGCGGATTGCTGCTTTCGGGCGGGATCTGCATCCTCTTCATCCTGCCGAACTACGTTTCGGGCAGCATGATGGCGACCGAATCCTACCTCATCCTCGTCCTGTGGTGCATCCTTGGATTCGTCTTCTACCGGTTCCTCTTCGGCCGCGACCAGAACCATCGCTTCGGGCACTCGACGGTCGTGTGGATCTCCCTCCTCGTGATGATCTTCGTCATGTCCCACATGTGGATGCGCCAGGCGTCGGTTGACGCCACGAAGCGGTCGTTTTCCGAGTTGAGCGATTTTCATAGACAACACTGCCTTGCCGGAACGGGTGCCGGCTCGGACAACGGCTGGGGTGACAACATGACGCGCCAGCTGGACTCCGTGAACAATTCGCTCGTCCACGTCGGCCTCGTGCAGGCGGGCCTGATGGCCGTTTCCCTGGCGATCATGTTCAGCCTCTACGCCATGCTGCGTCGGCGCGAACGGCGCCTGGAGCACGAGAAGACCATGTCGAAGAGCTACTTCTTCTCCACCGTCAGCCACGACATCCGCACGCCGCTGAACGCCATCATCGGATTTTCGGAGATGCTCAAGGCGGGCTTCAAGACCGAGGCAGAGCGCGAGCAGGCGCTTGACTCGATTCTCGTGAGCGGAAGGACGCTCCTGGGACTCATCAACGACGTGCTGGACCTGTCGAAGCTTGAATCCGGAAAGATGCAGATCGCCCTGGAGCCCACGGACTGCCCGCGTCTTCTGCACGTCGTCATGGACGCCTTCCGCATCTCTGGCAAGAAGCCGGGGCTGGACCTGCTCTGCGAAATCGGGGAGATGCCCGCGCTGATGCTCGACCCGCAGCGCCTGCGGCAGATCGTGTTCAACCTCGTCGGCAACGCCGTCAAGTTCACGGAGAGGGGCCATGTGACGCTGCGCGCCGGCTACGAGCGTCCGGCGGACGCCGAGACGGGCGTGTTCCGCCTGTCGGTCGAGGATACGGGCTGCGGCATCGCCGAAGAGGACCAGAAGCGCATCTGCTCGGCGTACGTGCAGGTGGGCGCAAAGCTCGCGCGCAATGGCGGCACGGGGCTTGGCCTCGCCATCTGCGCCCAGCTCGTGAAGGCCATGGGCGGCGAGCTGAAGGTGAAGTCCGAGCTCGGGAAGGGCTCCACCTTCGAGATCGAGATTCCCGACGTCCGGTCAACCGTCCTGCCGGAGGTCTCCGCGCCCGCCGTCCCTGATGGGGCCGTTCCCGCCGCGTCGTCGCGTCCGGTTCGCAGAATACTCCTCGTCGACGACTCGAAGATGAACCTCATGGTCCTCAAGGCTCTTCTGAAGAAGGCCGGCGACTACGAGACTACGATGGCGATGGACGGGCAGGAGGCCCTGAAGGCCCTAGAGGAGGCGGGCGCCAAGCCGTATGACCTTGTCCTCACGGACATGTGGATGCCGAACCTGGACGGCGAGGGGCTCGTGAAGGACATCCGCGCGAACGCGGCGCTCTCGTCGCTGCGCGTCCTCGTGGTGACGGCGGACGTGGAGATACGCGAAAAGGCCGCCGAGATGGGCTTTGACGGCATTCTCCTGAAGCCCGTCACGACCGCTGCGCTTGAACAGACCTTGCTGGGAAATGGGAGGGGCGCAACGTGAACAACGGGACAGTCAAGTCTTCAATGCGGCATCTTTCGCTCCTAGGCGCGTGGGCGCTCGCCTTCGGCTGCGCCGTGGGGTCCGACGCGTTCGTCATGCCCTGGAACGATTTCCTGCCAAAGGCCGGACCTCTCGGCACGGTGATCGGCATCTTCATCGGCGGGCTTGTCATGACCGTCGTCGCGTGGAACTTCCATTACATGATCAACCGCCAGCCGGGGCCAGGCGGCACGTACGCATACGCGGCGGAGGCTTTTGGCCACGACCACGGCTTCCTCTGCGGCGTTTTCCTCGCGTTTGCCTACTTGGCGATCGTCTGGCTGGACGTGACGGCGCTGGTGGTCGTAGCGCACTACACGCTGGGCGACACCTTCCGTTTCGGGTTCCGCTACACGATTCAAGAAAGCAACATCTATCTTGGCGACATCCTGCTTTCCGTCGCCGTCATCGCCGTAGCCTCCGCCATCTGCTGCCGCCGTCGCCTGTCGGGCGTCGTCCAGTCGGTTATGGCGGTCATTCTGGCCGCCGGGATACTCCTCTGCTTCGGGGCGGCGGCGGTCAACCACCACGGGGGGCTGGAGTCGATGCGCCCGTTTTTCGCCCCCGATCGCGGTTCCGGCCTTCTCCAGACCCTGAACATCCTCGCCATCGCGCCGTGGCTCTTCGTCGGCTTCGAGGCCATTTCGAATTCCTCCTCGGAATTCCGTTTCTCCGTCAGGAAGTCCTTCCGGGTCATGCTCGCCGCGCTCGTCACGGCGGTGATCGCCTACACGTGCCTGACGTCCATCCCCGTGCTCACGCTAGGCGAAGGGGCCTCCGGCTGGACCGGCGCCGTGGCCGACTTGGTCCATTCCGGGAACGAGCCGGATTACCACGCGTTTGACGCGGCCAGACAGTTCTTCGGCAAGGCGGGGATATTCCTCATCGGCGTGACGCTGGTAGGCGCCATCTTCACGAACCTCGTCGGCAACACCGTCGCGGCGAGCCGGCTGGCGGCGGCGATGGCGGACGATGGCGCGTTGCCGTCGTTTCTGGGGGGGAGAAACGCCGACGGCGCCCCGCGCAACGCCGTTCTCGCCATCGCGGCGCTGGCCGTCCTCGTGGTGCCCCTCGGACGGGCGGTCATCGGCGTCGTCGTGGACATATCGATTCTCGGCGCGGCGGTGGCCTACGCCTACACCTCGGCCGCGGCGTTGAAGACTGCGCGCAAGGCGGGGGACAGGGGCACGCAGGTGACGGGACTTCTCGGGCTTGTGGTTTCAATCGTGGTCATCTTCCTCTTCGTGATGCCGTTCATGACGTTCGACGCCACCATGATCGCCACGGAGTCCTACCTCGTCCTGATCGTCTGGTGCCTTGCCGCCCTCGCCACCTTCATCACCATCTTCCACCGCGACAGCATGCGCCGCTTCGGCAGGTCGCCTGTCGCATGGATTTCCCTGTTCGTCATCATCATGGTCCTGTCGGTGATGTGGATACGCCAGACAACCCGCGAGACGACGGAAAAGGCGTATGAAAACATCGTCAGTCGACATGCCGAAACCTGCGACGCGGCGTCAAACAGGGCTGGACACGGGCAGGACGGCGGCGACTGGCATGCCATCCTGCGGAAGAACCTGTCCAGCGTGAACAAATCGGTCTTCCGCAGCAATCTCGTCCAGACCGGACTCAACCTCCTTGCCCTTGCCCTCATGTTCGGCCTCTACGCGATCCTTCGCCGTCGCGAGCGCGAGATGGAGCGGGAGAAGGCCCAGGCCAAGAGCTACTTCTTCTCCACCGTCAGCCACGACATCCGCACGCCGCTCAATGCCATCGTGGGATTCTCGGAGATGCTTGAATCCGGTTTCAAGACCGAGGCCGAGCGCAAGGAGGCGATTGATTCCATCTTGATGAGCAGCAAGACGCTGCTGGGCCTCGTCAACGACGTGCTGGATCTGTCCAAGCTCGAGTCTGGCAAGATGAAGATAGCCCTGGAGCCGACCGATTGCCCGAAGCTCATGCACAGGCTCTTAGACGCATTCCGCGCGTCCAGGACCAATCCAGAAGTGGAGCTGCGCTACCGCGAGAGTCCCATGCCGAGGCTGATGTTGGACCCGCAGCGCATACGGCAGATCGTGTTCAATCTCGTGGGCAATGCCCTGAAGTTCACGGAGAAGGGCCATGTGGAACTTCGCGCCTCGTATAGCCGCGCCAACGGGGCAAATACGGGTACGTTTCAAATAGAAGTCGAGGACACCGGTTGCGGCATCAGCGAGCACGACCTGAAAATTATAGGATCGGCATACGTGCAGGTGGACTCGCAACGTTCCAGACATGGCGGCACTGGACTCGGACTCGCCATCTGCAAGCAGCTTGCCATCGCCATGGGCGGCACGCTCAAGGTGGAATCCACGCTAGGGAGAGGATCGACCTTCTCCATCATTGTTCCCGGCGTCAGCGTTGCTGCGGCCGAATGCGCCGCCCAGGCGGCGACTCCAGAGAAATCCGTGCCCGAAGTCAAAAACGCCGACTGGCCGAAACGCCTGCTGATCGTTGACGACTCGAAGATAAACCTCATGGTCCTGAAGGCCCATCTGAAGAAACTGGGTGTCTTCGACGTGGTAACGGCCAACGACGGGAAAGAGGCCCTGGACATATTGACGAACCCCGAGACGGAGCCGTTTGACCTCGTGATGACGGACATGTGGATGCCTAACTTGGACGGTGAAGGGCTGGTCAGGGCAATCCGGCAGACACCGTCTCTTGCAACCCTTCCAGTGCTGGCCGTCACCGCCGATGTGGAAGCCCGCGACAAGGCCGCGGGAATGGGTTTCAGCGGCATCCTTCTCAAGCCTGTCACCATCGACACGCTTGGCAAGGCCCTTTCAGGTGGTTTGTGAACTAGAAGCCGACTTCTAGTGGCTGCTGAGCAAGGTCTCCAAGTCATCGCGGGTGGAGACGGAGGCAAGGCGGGATACCATGCCGTCGGAAATGAGGCATTTGCACAATCGCGCCAGGAACTGACGGTATCCCGGATGGTTGGGACTGGAGCAGACGATCACGAAGAAGATGTGCGTTCTTGAGCCGTCTATGGCGTTGAAATCAATCGAATGTCCATGTCGGAAAACGCCGATGCCCACAAGCAACTTCTCCAATCCGGAGACGTATCCGTGCGGAATCGCAAAGCCGTGCATTGCGGCGAAGCCGATGTCGCCCAGGGTATGCGCGATGACGGTCGAGACCATGGCGTCGAGCTTGTCCATGGGCACGCCGTTCTTCTCGAAAACGGCCTTGAGAACCTGGCGGACGGAACCTACGGCGGTCGTCTCGGTGATGTCGCAGACGACGGGAATGGACTTAACGATCTCCTTCCACTCTGCATCTCCCATAGGGATGCCTTCGTTCGTGTCATTCATTTTCTTTTCTCCATGTTTTAGTTACGTGTTGGATCAGGGCTTGGCGTCCGTATAGCCGCACAGCGCGCCCAGCGCCCAGTCGAGGGCGAAGAAGGAAACGCCCTTCAAGGCGTCCGCCGCCTCAAGCTGCGCACGCACGGAGTCCCGGTCGGGGCTCGCCTCGTCCGCGCAGGCGGCGATTCCCGGGACGAGGGCGGACGCTGGCACCGCCGCCTTGCACAGCGCAAGGTCGCGTTTGAAGGCGATTGGGGACTCGGTGTAGATCATGGGCGTCGGGGGTGGGGAACACCGCAGCGGAAAGCGCGCAACCCGGACGCGCACTGCGAAACATCCGCGAGAAAGTCCGGACGAAAAGCGAGATGTCTTCCATCTTCTCGGCGGTCGACTCCTCGGCGGACGGTAAGCGCACGTAGTCGAGCTGGACGCCGGCAACATCCTGCGGGATAGACTCCAGGAGCTCCTGCACGCGCCTGCCGCGTGCTTCTCCGCCGTGGGGAACGGTCCACCGGCCGTCCGAAGACGGTTCGAACGCATTGAGCCAGAGATGGACGCCGACGCCCGCTTTGCCGGCCATTCTGAAAAAATGCCTGACGCCGGTCTCCCCAGATCCCAGCGCTTCGCGGCGGACGAAGAGCGCATTCAAGCCGTACCTCTTCATCCATTCCGGCAGCGCCGGCATTCCACCCGGAAAACCGGGAGGATTCTGCAGCCATGCTCCGCGCAACTCGAACTTGGCGAGTTCCGTGACAGAGATGGGCTTCATGGGGCCGGGGAGATCCTGACAGGCCATGTCGGGCGACACTTTCTGGACGACGCTCCTGACCGCAGGCGATGGAAGCGGCGGGATGTGCGAGAACCACGCACCGGCGGGCGTGAGCGTCACAGCCGGCGAAACGGCCGCGCCGTTGGGAGAGAGGAACCTGGCCACCACCTTGGCGGAGGCTGGGCTGTCGAAGGACGGCACGATGGTGTTGTCGGTGCGGTGGGGATATGGCGGAAGGGCCTCGTCGAGGGGCTTGATGGCGCAGAATGTCTGTTCGCCGTTCCAGGCACCGGGCCGCAGACCGAACGCCTCCGAGAGGACGGGGTCGGCCGAATAGTAGACGATGGCGCGGCCGCCTTTGCGAACAAACCCGGCGAGGAGCTCGGCATCGTCGGCGGAAAGCGACGATGCATCAGGGACGATGACGAGCCGCGGGGCGGACTTCACGGCGGCGGAAACGGAGGGATGGAGGTCGAAATCAAGCCGGCTGCGGGAGAGCGTGGCGGCTACGCGGCGCGCAAGAGATTCCATCCATGACCCTATCGGGCCCGACAGAACGGCGATCTCAGAGACAGGGGCGAGCGAGAGAGAGTTGATGACGAGCCTGCCCGCACCGAGCGAAGGCGAGCGCCACACGCTCACGCGCACCTCGTCTATCTTCGGCACCTCCGCCTCGCCAACGGTCGGCGCAAAGTCCCCGAACGGAACGCGCAGGCGCGACGTGGCGAGCGCCGCAGTGTCAACTTGGGCGGCGGCAAGCCAGTCGCCCCCGATTTTCAAGTGAAACGTTGCGGCCCTGACGGAAGCGGCCCCCTCGAAAAGCTCGATGTCGAGCGCGATGGCGCCCGCCGGAACGCCGGGGCGGGATGGCGTCGGCTTCACGTCCACGAAGGCCCGGTCTTCCTCCGTCTTCGCGAAGTCCCACCTGAGCGACGACACAGCAGTGGCCTGCGCCACCAGGGCCGCGAGGGCGCAGGCGGGAGACAGGAGCCTTTTCATGGCCCTTTGGACGATTACCGCCATACGTACCCCTCGTCGTCACCGGCCGGTGCTTTGATGGACTGGCCCGTGGGATTTTCAGCGACGACGACAGTCGCGGATGCCGGAACGGGCGTCTGGGCAGAGATCGGCGCGGGCGTTGGAGCCGCTGCCGTAGGTTCCAGCGCGGCAAAGGGGTTTTCCAGCCTTACGGGAGAGTGCTCGTTGCCCGTGTTGCCGTTGTTCTTGATCATGCTGGCGGTCTCGCGCCGGTTGTTCCGGATGCGCGAACGGACCGCGTTTACCAGCGCGCCCAGAAGGAGTCGTTCTCAAGCAAGTCTTCCATACCGATCAATCCTCCTTCGGCAGGATGCCCACGTCCTCGGCCGCCTGCTGCACGATAGCGCCGTCTATCTCGGGAACCTTGGCCACGTAGCCGAGCATTAGCGCGGTGTCGCAGATGTTGGTGATGCTTCTGGGCACGCCGCCGGAAAGGCGGTAAAGCTCGGACAGGGCCTCATGGTTGAAGACCCACATGTCGCCGCCCACCGCCATGATCTTGTGCTGGACGAACTCGATGGTCTCGCTTTGCGAGAGGGGGTTGAGCGTCCAGGTAAACTGCACCCTGGCGCGCAGGGACTGGTAGGAGCGCACCATGTCCAGAAGCTCCGGAATGCCGGCCATGATGACCGTGGCGAGCTGCTGTTCGCGTCCGTCGCTGGAGGCTAGGCGCAGGTTGCTCAGGTAGTGGATGAGGTAGAGCCCGTCGTCGTCGCCCAGATACTGTGCCTCGTCGATGAGAATCGCGTGGCGTTTCAGGGCGCCCGGCTTGCGGGAGAGTTCCTGGAGCGTCATGAGGCCGTCCGCGATCGAGGCGACCGTCTCCTTCACGCCCAAGCCGGCGATGACATGGCGCAGCAACGCGAGGTGCCCCTTGGGGATGGCGTCGATGCGGATGCACGGAATGCCTGCCTTGGTGATGCGCTCGGACAGGTTGGACAGGAGGAAGGACTTGCCCATGCCGAACTGACCGGTGAGGACGCCGGCGACCCGTCCTTCCAGAACCAGGTAGAAGAGCCGCGCTACGCCCTCTTCGAACTGGCTCGAGAGGTAGAGCTGCCGAGGGTTGTATGAGTTGACGAACGGCGCTTCCCTGAGATTCCAATATTTTTTGTACATGTCAACCTTCTTCCTTCATTGCGGCGGCGAAAGAATATTTCGCGCGTTTTTTCGTTTCTGTCTCGGCGTCAGCGAACGAATAATTCGTACAGTCTCTCCTTTCGGGCACGGGCGCGGGCGCAGGTACGGGCGTAGGCGCGGGTGCAGGCACGGGCGCGGGCGCGGATACGGGCGCGGGTGCGGGCGGCGGCGCGAGATGCGAAATCTGGCCGAGTATGGACTGCGTCATGTCCATAATCGCCTGATCTGCCCCATGGGAGAAGGACGCCGCAACTGCCGGCGTCTCCTGTCGTTCGGCAGGAGTCTGGTATTCGTCCGAGAACGTTGGGACGGCCTCGGGATCCGCGTCCTTCACGAACCCTTCCCGCGGCACGAACTTCAGCGGCGTCTCGTATGGCAGGTGGACGTTCGCCGTCAGTCCTATGTAGGTGAGCACCTTCATGAAGTAGTTGCCCAGCCTGTCGCGGCGGAACTGGATGGCGATTCTTCGAGTGTCGAGATGAATTCCGCGACGCGCTCTGGAGCGGCAGAAACAGGATGGACTTCGAGCCAGGGTCGGGCGTCCTGGATGAAGAGGACGTTTGCCGAGCAGCGGTGTGCCTCTTCGATGATTTCCTCAAGCGATTCCCTGACGGACAGCACCTCACCCGGCTTGTAGGCATGGTAGAGGGTCGAGAGCGCGCCGATTTCAGCGGCCTTTTCCAGATCGTAGCCGACTTCGCGCGCCCGCAGTGCGATATGGTCAGTGGACTCGGCGAAGACGGCGAGGACCTGCTCGTCCAGCCGGTAGTAGTTGTTCAGTGCCGTGCCCGCGGCCACTTCGCGGCCTTCGCCCGAGGCGCCCGTCAGAAACGTCACGTGGCCGACGTAGATGCCGGAGAACGTGTCGTCCAGCACCGGAATCCCGATGGGAACCTTCATGATCTTCTTTGGCATTTAGGCCCTCCTTCCCGCCGCCACGGCAGCTTCAAGCTCGCGCAGACGGTTCGCCATCGCGGTGATGTCCATCAGCGTGCCCACCACCAGGTCGTGGTGAGCGCCCGAGCCCTTCATCAGCTCGCAGAAAAGCACGTCCACGTGGTTGGGCTTGAGCGATTCGACCAGAATGGGGCCACCGGAACCGGAATCAATCGTATTCCTGACGACCCCGTTGAAGAGCTCGGCGTTCTGCCCCATGACGTCCGCAAGCGTGAAGCCGACCGTCCGCGAGTATCCGACCAGCGAGTTGAAGTGGCCGTTGGCGCGCACGATCTTCCCCGTGGAGGTGTTGACCGCGAAGACGGCGGCGGCGGTCCCCTCGAGGACGGCGTTGAGCTCCCCGCCCGCGGCGGCGATGGCGGCGGCGGCGGCGTTCGCCCGCTCGCAGACGGCCTTCATCAGCGCCAGCAGCATCTTTCCGTCGAAGGGCTTGGCGATCACTTCCCATGCACCGCATTCATAGAGCTCTGTGACCGTCTGAAGATCGATGGCCGAGGCGGTCTCCACCACCACTGGCACCGTCTTGACGATGCCGCTTTCGCGCAGAAACTTCAGCACCTCCCATCCGTCCACCCCCTGCATGACGAGGTCAAGCAGGATGGCGGAGTAGTTGTGCTCGCCCTTGCGCAGAATCTCAATGGCCTTGGCACCGTCCGAAGCCTCGTGGACCTCGAAGTCGTTCTGGAATATGACGCGGCTGATGGACCGCACGACGTTCGAATCGTCGACGATCAGGATCAGGGGTCTCGCGCCCCCGTGGGCTCCGTCGCGCATGCTGAGGTGATGATTTGGGATTGTCATGTGCATTCCTTTACGATGTCATGGATAATCGGGTTGACGTTAGAAATGGCTGAGGAGGTAGAGAAGCACCATGTGGTCAATGTAGGACCTCATGGCCATGATGTCGAATTCCACCGAAACCGTCAGCCAGTCGGTGAGGTCGTAGCTGTAGAGGCCGCCAAAGCCCCAGATGGCCTCCCAGTCGGTGTCTTGGTCGTATACGTTCCTGAACCTGTAGGATTCGTTGGTGCTCCTGTAGTTCTCGTCATTCAGCGCAAAGCCGCCGCGCCCGTCGCTCTTAGAGAGGCCGCCGAAGATGTCGGCCCGGAACCGCGTCTTGTCCGAATCCGTCTCGTAGCGCAGCACGCCCAGCACGCGCTTGTCCCAGTAGGGCGTCCAGTAGAAGTCGCTGGGGTCGCTCGTCGTGGTGGTGTTGAATCTCAGGCCGTACCAGACCGTCGGCATGGACTCGGAGGACCACAGGGACTCGAGGTTCAAGAAGTACATCGCGTTGTCGTCGCGGTAGGTCCAGTACTGCGTGCGGCCGGACAGCTTCCAGTAGTCGGACGGCAGCCATGCCGCCGTGAGGGCGAGGGAGTCGTACGTGACGTCCTTGGCGGCCGAGGCCACGTAGTCGTGGTCGTAGAGCGTCATGACGGAGAAGTTGTCCTCGGGGTTCCACCGGGCGCCGAAGGAGAACACCACCTCGTCGTTGTTGCGCATCGGCGTGAAATAGCCGCTGTTGCGGTGATCCTGCAGGTTCTCGTATTCCGACGCGTACTTGCCGGAGTATTCGGGCTTGCGCTTCGACACTCCCGCCGAGCCGAAGAGGAACACCCCGGATTCGAGGCGCCAGTTCATGCCCAGGCGCCAGTCCTCGGTGTCGGTCTTGAACTTGTACTGCGTCTGCTCGTAGGGCACGTCGGTCATCGTCCGCGCGTTCCAGTAGGGCCGGACGGTCTGCTTGGTCTCGCCCTTGTGGTATTCGCCGTACAGGCTGATCCAGTCGTTCACGTTGGCCCCGGCCTTCGCGCCGTACCTGACGATCTCCACCTGGTCGTTGGCCTTGGTGTGGGAGATGTCGACCTGCCCGTAGGGATGGGCGGGATCGAACCAGGGTTTTTCCTTATCCTTGGACATCTGCCACTCTGGCTCCTGCTCGCGCAAGTCGCTCGCGACCTGCTTCGCCCCAACGCCTTCGCCGGGATCGTTCTGGCGGATCGTCGTCTCGTTGCGGTCGTCGCGCTCCGCGTCGTGCGCGGACGTCCCGCCCGAGACCGTCTCCAGCAATGGGCGCATGTTGACGGAGACGCGGTTGCGGAAGCGGTGGCGGATGTTGTAGTCAAGCTTGGTGCACATGTCTTCTGGATAGCCGGCCTTGCGCAGGCTGGCCACTATCTTGTTCGCCTCGTTCGGCTGGTTGAGGAGCATCGCCAGCTCGGCGCGCATCCGGCGGCCGAGGAAGTATGGATGGAACTCGTAGGCGTGCCGGACGATGTCCTCGCCCTCGTCCGACCAGCTGGGTTCGTAGCGGCGCGCGATCATCGGGTCGTCGCCGGTCAAGGTGAAGCCGGTGGTGCTCTGCACGAAGCCGAGGCTATAGGAGCTGGCGGCCTCGGAGATG
>ONRL01000046.1 GCA_900320225.1 uncultured Lentisphaerota bacterium | reverse complement strand
TCGTTCAACATCATGTGCACGCAGGCGCCGCGCAGCGCGAGAACATGGGCGCAGTGGGTTCCCGACGGCGTTGAGATCCCGCGTCCCGGCACGAACATCCTCCAGCAGGTGGGGGCGGGCACGTGCTCCACCACCGTCTCCGTGCCGGTTGCGGGCGTCTACGAGCTGAGCTTCGACGCCATGAGCCGCTATTCATACGGCAGCGCATCATCCATCAACACGTCGAGGACCCCCCGGTACTTCTACGCCGACCAGCAGCCGCAGGCGGAGATCCTGTTCGGCAGGACGTGGGGCACCGTCGCGCGCGTTGGCGACATGCCGATGGGTTGTACGCGTTTCGAGCGCTTCCGCTACCGCATCGAGGTGCCGGAGGCAGGAAACTGGGAGCTCGGCTTCAGGACGGTCGACAGCGGGTGGGACGCCTGCCTCTTCATGGACAACTTCGAAATGGTGCGCGTGGCGGAGCCTACCTTGGAGGAGACGTTCAAGATCCCGAACGGAAACTTCGACCGGCTGGTCCGCCCCACGACCGACATTTCGCTCTATCATCCGTATGTCCACGGGACGTTCTGCACGCTCAATGAGATCGAGGGGTGGACGTTCTCGGTGATGAATCCGAACGTGTATTGCGGTAACCGGCTGACGAACGGCGTGATCGGCGCGGTGACGGGCGGCATGCCGATCAGCAACGGCGGCTACATGCAGCTGTTCCCGTTCGCCGACGCCGTACAGGGTTCCGCCGCGCTCGTGCTCGTCTCCACGGGCGGAATCGCCACCACCACGTTCACGGTGCCGCCTGGCACGTGGCGCCTGCGCGGGCTGGCGCGGCGCTACCCTCTGAACTACATAAGCGATCTCTGGCATACCGCCACGCCGTCCCTCAAGGCCATTCTCACGCGCGGGGACAGCACGACGGCCGAACTCGGCACGGTGAAGCCCACGACGCAGGTGATGACGCGGATGACGTGGCCGACCGCGTTCACTGTGGCGGCGGACGAGCAGGTGACGTTGACGCTCCGGCAGGCCGCGGGCAACGCGATCGGCATGCTCGACGACCTTGAGCTCGTGAAGGAGTCGACGATGGACAACGGAAACCTGATCGCCAATCCCGGCTTCGAGGGTTCCAGCAGCTGGTCGGGTTACAAGTTGTCCGCGCCGACGACCACGACGCACTGGGTGGGCGGACCCGTCTCCCACACCGACAGGCCTCAATACTGGGGATATTCCGTCTTCGAGGGTACGTGGCGTCTGCGACTCCAGAACCTGGGGGGCGTCCGCCAGGACCTGACAGTTCCGCAGGCCGGGCTGTACCGCTTCACGATGCATGTGCGCGCTCGTGCAGACCAACCGGGGTACGGAAACAACCCCGTGCGCGTGTCGCTTTCGCAGGGCACCACGACGAACGTCCTCGCGGTCACGCCCACGCTCTACTCGCGCAACTGGATGGAGATCACCTATCTGGCGAACATTCCGACGACTGGCACGTGGCGGCTCGCCATCGAGGGACTGTGCCGGCCCGACCAGATCGCGCGCGAGGCGGGAGGCGGGAACAAGGCCGACATCGACGCGCACATCGACAACGTTTCGCTCGTGCGCTGTCTCGACACGATCGACGCCGCGCCGTCGCTTCCGCGCAACCTCAAGTTCGAGGTCGCGAAGGGCGCACAGCTGCTGCTCGACTACACGGGCACGGCGAAGTGCGGTCCCGTGACGTACGACGGCGCCGTGTACGTCGGCACGATCAACGCATCCACGCACCCGGAGTTCGTGACGGGCGGCGGCGTGCTGGAGGCAGTTCCCCTCGGTACGGCGGTGATTGTCCGGTGAGGAGCGATGCACCATGCATAAGAACGCAATCCATCTGCTGATTGCAGGCGCGCTGGCTGCCGGCGCGGCGACGGGCGAGGCGCAGCGCGAGGTGCGCGTGCGCGAGACCGCCGGCGGACCGATGATCCACGTGGACGGCAAGGCCGTGCCGCCACGCATGTTCTGGGGACGCTCCGGCTCGCGCCGCTACACGATCGGCGCGGACTGGACGCCCTTCACGCTCACCTTCACCGCCCCCGCCGACACGGCGCGCGGCACCGTGCACCTCCGCTTCCACAAGCCGCAGTCCGCCCGCGCCCAGCTGCGAAACTTCTCCCTCGCGGAGGACGGCCGCCCGTTCGCGACCGGCCTGGAGCAGGCGTTCGACGGCGACGCGGAATTCGCGCAGACCTGGAAAATCTGGCCGCCGAAGAGCGACTACGTCCACGCCCTCTCGGGCGGCGTCTGCACCGTGGAGCTCCATCCGTGGCGTCTGCCCGGCCCCGACCCCGACTACCACTTCTACACGAAGTTCCTGCGCTTCCGCAAGGGCGCCGTCTACACGCTGCGCTTCGAGGCGCGCGGCGACGGCTGTACCTGGATCCTGCCCGGCGTCTACGACGTGGGCCCGTCCGGCGTCCACGCGCAGATTCCGCTGACGACCGGAGCCGAGATGTCCGACACCTTCCTCTCCACGGTGCGCAAGGCCGCCGACGCGGGCGTGGACTTCGTTTCGTACGGCATCCCCGAGGTCTGGAGGGAGGACGGCGACGACTTCACGGCGTTCGACGCACTGACGGACTCGATCATCAAGGTGAACCCGAACGCGCTGCTCATCCCGCGCGTGAGCGTGAACGCACCGAAGTGGTGGCTGGAGAAGAACCCCGACCACCGCATGCAGTACGCCCAAGAGCATGTGAATGTCAAGGGCCGGGGCGTGTGGGGGCGTGGCCTCCGCCCCGACATGGCCACCGTCTCGAGCCGACCCTACCGCGCCGCCGCCGTCGCGTACATCACGCGGTTCGCCCGGCACATGATGGAGAGGTACCCGCGCCACTTCGCCGGCATCCACCCCACGGGACAGAACACGAGCGAGTGGTTCTACTTCGACTCGTGGAACAAGATGAACGGCTACGACCCGCAGACCCTCGCCGCGTTCCGCGCCTGGACCGGCGACCCGTCCGCCGAGGTGCCGCCCGTCTCGGCGCGCCTCGCGGGCGCGAACGAACGACACCTCCTCGACGCCGCCACGCAGCGCCGCTGCATCGAGTTCAACCGCTTCCAGCAGCAGGAGATGACGGACTTCGTGGCCGAACTCGCGCGCGCCTGCCGCGCCGCGACGGAGGGCCAGAAGCTCGTCGTGTTCTTCTACGGCTACGCCTGGGAGTTCGCCTCGCACCGCTACGGGCCCGCGAACTCCGGACACTACGGCATGGAGAACCTGCTGCGCAAGGCGAACGGCTCCATCGACATCCTCTGCTCCCCGATCTCCTACTTCGACCGCGCCTTCTGCGGCTCCGCGCCGAACATGAGCGCCGGCGAGACCGTGATGCGCAACGGCATCCTGTGGCTGAACGAGGACGACACGCGCACGCACCTCGACCACCGGTCCGAGGCCTACGTGCAGGAAGGCACGCTCGTGACGCTCCCGCAGTCGCGCAGCGTCATGCTCCGCAACACGGCGCAGGAGGCGATCCGCGGCTTCGGCAGCTGGTGGATGGATTTGCCCGGCATGGGGTGGTACGACTCGGCGGAGCTGTGGGACGTCCAGCGCGGCCTGATGCCGCTTGAGCACAAGATGCTCGCGCGCACCGCGCCCTTCACGCCCGAGATCGCCCTCATCCAGGACGAGGAGTCCATGATCCAGGTCGCCGGGAAGGCGCACGCTTCGACGTCTGCCGGAAGCCCCTCGCGGCGAAGCTCCAGGTGTTCCAGAGCTGCTGGTCGCTCTCCGACGCGAAGATCGACGCGCTCGTGCGGCAGCGCAAGACGCATCCCGCGACACGCGTGTGGTGCTGGGCCCCCGGCTGGCGCGACAACGAGGGCGTCCCCGACCTCGCGCGCATGACGCGTCTCACGGGCTTCCATTTCAAGCCGCTCGCGAAGCCTGTTGACCAGGCGCTCTTCACCGTCACGGACGCGAAGCCGGAGGAAGTCCTCGAACGCTTCCCCGACGGCTCGCCGAGCGTGGTCATGCGCCGCCACGGCGCGGGCGCAGACGTGTTCGTATCAAAACCCGATCTCACGGCGCCGCTCCTCCACCGCCTCGCCGCGCTCGCGGGGGCCCACTTGTACCTCCCGGAAAGCGAAGTCGGCAAGGCGACGCTCTGGGCGACGCGCATACGCGACAACGCCTGCGTGCTCGAGGTCCAGGCGATGGAGGATACGACACTGCACCTGCGCTTCCCTTCCGCCCAGCCCATCCGCGACGCCATCACCGGCCTGCCGCTCGGCCAGGGTTCGGTCCTCCCTCTCAAACTCGCCAAAGGCGAAACCCGCGTGCTGCTCGCGGAATAGTGCCCCGCATCACTTCTCCATCAGAATCCTAATCGCACCTTTCGGGATGTCGAGTACCTGGCGCGTGCCGTCGCGCAGCGTCACCGTGAGCGGCTTGTCCGTCACGTTCTGCACCGCCACGTACCCTTCCGCCGCGATCACATTTCCGGCGCGACAGCCGAGATAGCAATGGACGCCCGCCGTCTTCGCCGCCGCATGCAGCAGTTCGTGGAACAGCTGCCCCGGCCCGAGAAAGATGTCGTACCCCGGCCCGTCCGCGTGTTTCCGCGCCACAAGCGCAGGTTTCTCCGGCAGGTCGCGATAGGTGGCCCACACTTCGTCGCCCTCCGCCAGGATGGGCGCGAAGAGCGGCTCGGCTCCCTTCCGCAGACCGCCGCCCCACTCCTTATGGAAGAGGCCCTTCGCGAGGCCGAGCTGCGTGGAACGCGCAAGAGGAGTCGCTGGCGACACACGTTCCACACGGAACCCGGTCGTCTCCGCGATGGTGTCCACGGACACTCCCTTTTCGGAAAGATAGCCCGGCACCCAACACCAGAGGAACGTCGCGTCAGGACGCGCGGCGCGCAAAGCAACGATCTTCGCGCGCTGATCCGCGTCGAGGTACGGTGTCATAGCAAAGACAAAGAGCTTTGCGCCAATCGGACGCGCCAGCACGTCGTTCAGGAAATACTGCCCGTACGGCGCGCCGCATCCGTCGAACACCGAGCGGCTCATGAGCGGTCCCATCGCGCGGGACGCGCCGCATGCGAGGTAGAGGAAGCTCCGCTCGTCCACGATGTCCGCGATTTCGGGCGAATAGGGCTTCGTCCGCCTGAACATCGCCTCCTCCATCGGCGCCAGCTCCGTGCGCAGCTTCCAGAGCTCGGGGTCGTTGTACCAGCCGCGCCCGAAAAGGTCCATCCACCAGTCGCCCAGTCCGCGCAGGATCTCGAACGAGACGTTGCGCCGCAGGATGTCGGGCGTCTGCTCCCTCGTCATGGGCAAGCCGCCCGAGCCGGCGACCGCCTTGTAGTCCCAGATGTCCTCGCGGTACGTGCGCGTGTCGTCCTCGTTGAACCAGAGGATGCCCGCGCGCGCCAGCGTCTCGGCGGCGCTCATCACGGGAATGGAGCCGGGCCACCTGCGGTTCGAGTAGGAGTACGGCGCGGAGAGCGCGTCCACGTTCTCCCGCCCATGCTCAATCAGCCACTCGAGCGCGTAGTGTCCTGTCGCCGCCGCGCCAGTCGAGACCCCGCCCAGCTCCCACGAGTAGCCGTAGAAGAACATCGCGAGGGACTCCCCGTCGCTCCCGCGCCGCACCGCCGCGCCGAGCTCGGAGAGGAAGCTCGCCATCTCCTCCTGACGGAAGCGGTTGAACGCCACGATGCGGCGGTGCCGGACAGGATCGAGCAGACATCCTCCGGACATGTCGCGCCGTGCCTCGGGCGACGGCACCTCGGCCGTCGCGGCGTCCGGTTCCCCTTCCTTCGCGAGCCACGCGCGGAACGCGTCGCGCACAGGATCCTCGTATCCGCCCAGCGACGCGCTCTGCGACTTCTCGTAGAACCACTCGCCCGAGTTCTGCCCGCTCACGTGGACGCCCGCGAAGTTTCGCGGGAATGTCTCGCGCAGGTGCCGCACGAGCTTCTCCAGATGCGCGCACGCGGCCTTGCGGTAGAGACGCGAAGAAACCGAGGACGAGTTCATCACGAAGCCGTCGTCGAATTTCATCTTCACCTCCGGATGCCGCGCGAGAAACCACGGCGGCGCGTTCATCCCGACGCGCGGCAAGAGCAGGACATCCGGGTTCGCTTCGACAAGCCGACGGCACGCCGCGTCAATCGCGCCCCACTGCGGGAACTTCTCGGGCTCCACCCAGCCGTTCCCCGCGCCGAACGTCACGAGGCGCACGCCCGCCTCGCCGGCGAGGCGCGTGGTCGCCGCGAGCGTGTCGCCATAGGGGAGCGGACACCTCTGCGCCTTGCCTTCCGCGTCAAACGCCACGACAGACGGATTGAAGAATGAACGGGCATGATCAGCGCGGATGGGGATGGAGAGCCGGTAGGTCCGCCCCTTCGCGAGCGGCATCGGGCATGGCGCGGACACCCCGCGCGGTGGATGCGGCGCGCCATCCGCCGCGCCCGCGAGCGAGATGGCCACCGGCTCAACCTTCCCCGTCTCCATGTCCTTCAGGCTAACATCGTGTATCCAGAACTGCGACGGGTCGGACGGGAACCCGATGCGCACCTCCGCCCGCGCCGCGTCGAACGGCGCGACGAACGGCAGCGTGAACGTGTACTCGCGCAGTTCGGCGATGAAGGCGATGGACGGCCCCGCTCCGTAGAACGCGCGCGGCGGAATCGGCTTGCCGTCGACGAATATCCGTGGCCCGCTAGCCGTCTGCCGCACGCGCACGGAGATCGGCCGGACATCTTCTGCCGCGGCTACCACCAACGCCGATGCGGCAACAATCCCCAGAAGGCTTCTCACTTGTCAGCTCCTGTCAGCGGAAGAGAATCGTCATACCGGCCATCTTATAGTTCACCACAATGGTAGAGGTGCCGTCGCCGTTGGCGACGATGTCCAGCGTTCCGCGCCAGTTCTTGAACGGTGCAGGATTGGACAGCACCATCTGCGGCTTCAACGCTTCCGCCTTCGTCGTATCCAGCGTCACGAGGCCCACCGTCCACTGCACGGCGGGCGGTTCCGTCGCCGCGCCGAAGTCCACCGTCACGGACAGCGTCGCCTGGTTGGGTGCGAGGGAGACCGGCGCCGTCGTCTCCTTCGTGTTGACGAGGCCGTACTTCAGGAGACCGGCGTCCGCAGACATGCCGTCCACCTTCAGCGCGGCGTTGTTTGTGAACGTGATCGCAAGGCCGTCGAAGGCGTTCGTCGCGAGCGGCTTGATGAAGCCGCCCATCACGGTGAGCAGGTTCGCGCCGGCCGTCGGCGTCGCGCTCTGCGACGCGCCGCCGAACGTCAGCGAGCCGCCGAGCGCGAGCGTTCCGCCGCCCTCCTTCACGAGGTTGCCGTTCACGTTGAGCGGACGCCAGATCGCGAGCGTCAGCCCGTTCGTCACGTGCATCCGCCCGATGTTGCCGATGGCGATGCCGCGGTTCCAGCCGTCCGTGAACGTGACGTCGTTCAGCGGCCAGAGGTCGGAATACTGCTCGATCAGCAGCGCGTCCCACGCGAACTCGTCGCGCACACCGCCTAGGTTTCTCTCGTCCGAGACGAACAAACGCATGTGCTGTTCCCAGTTCGGCACGACGATTCCAAGATTGGCGTATTTCGTCGTGTTGTCAGCAGTCGACACCTTCACCTTGCCGGTGAAATTCGTGTTGCAGGCCGCGAACTCAACGAATCCCTTGTCGTTCTTGTAATCGCCTGCGTAGTTGATCGTCTGAACCGTCATGTCGCCGCCACCGGTCAGTTCGGACTCGAGGCGGATCACGGTTCGAGCCCCATACGACTGAAGCGTATTCACAAAGCCGGCAGGCACACGAATAGTGCCCCGCACATTGTAGCAATTACATGCGGTGCCGTTCTCGTCCTTCCGCACGGGTCCAGCCGGATCGCCGGCGTTGATAGATGCGTTGACGCCGCCGGCTCGCCACTCGAAATCGTCGCAGACAAAGCCGTATTGCGAACCGAACACAAAGATCTGGGCACTCGTCAGCAACAGCAGCCTTCCGGGAAATTCATAGAGACCGCTACCGGATGGCGTGTAGATGGTCTTTGAACTGCTGTAGCCGCTTGCCGGGTCGTCCGTCGGGTAGGACTCATTGCTCCAGAAGTAATCCGTTCCGCCATCGGTCAACGTGGGGAAGGCCAGACTACCGCGCGAATTCGTCTCGCCGACAGTCGTGTGCGCCACGCAAGTCACCAGCACGAGAGATTTGCCGCCGTCGACGTCGTCGCGCCACCGAAGCGAAGACGACGCCATGTTCGCGTCAGAAGGGAGACGGAACAACTCGTCCAATTTCCCGTTCCATCCCCCTTTCCGGACGACCTCAGGCTCCAGGCGGATCAGTATCTTGTCGTCAGCTTCCGCAGGCACCACGTAGTCGTTGAAGACCAGCCGGTTGCCGCTCCCTTGCGTGGGCGTATGAAGCATCACGTATGCCCACCCCGTCACCTCAAGGCTGTTGGTCACCGTCAGGCGAGGGGTCGTGGAACTCAGCTGCGATCCGTCGAGGAACAGTCGGGTTTCCTTCTCCGTCACGCGCAAGCCGCCCACGGACAACCCATTTGCGGATGTCACGCACAGGCTGGCCTTTTTCCTCGGAAGCGCGACCGTGCCGGCCACGTGGTCGGACGTGACATGAAAACCGTATGATCCCGTCGCCTCGGCGTTTGACGGATGACCGGCCGAGAGAACGCCATGAAAATCGGACAGGTTCCCCTGCAACTTGTACCATGTCGGCTTGTCCGAATTATAAATCGCCAGACAACTGGACGAATCGCCCTTGATGTCCATGCCGAACGGCTGCTGATAGATGTCCCCGAGATTGCTTCGCAAGCAGGTCGGCTGAGCTTCTGTTCCATAGACGGTCATCGTTCCGGAGAGCGGCGTCTTGATGGCGGTATAGGAGATGTACGTGTTTGGCAACATGCGCAAGTCGGGGAATGTAAAGTCATACGTGCCGTTCAGGTGCCAGAGGTAACCGGCGACCACGAGCGTTCTGCCCTGAAACGTCAGATATCCGGTAGGGTCTGTTGCCTGCTGCGCCGTCACGTCGCTATCGACATGCGGCGTACCCAGACAGCGACCTGCCTGCACGTAGTAGTCCGTGTCAGAGTGTGGAGGTCTTCCGTCGCTCCAGTTTTTGGCCAAGAAGAACGACTGGTTGCCAGCGCCCGTGCCGTCACTTGAATTCATCGTCACGTACCCTGTCGATGCGTCAAAGACGGCCGGCAGGTCGCCGTAGCCGTATGCGAAAAACGCCGCGACTGCCGACAGCATCATTCCGATTGTTTTCATTTGTTGACTCCATTCTTGGTTTTTCGTTTTATGGCAAGTTCTGCAGGCTCAATGCCGTCGGCGCGCGCAACGAGGACGGTTTCCACGGCTCCGGGCGCCAGCCGCACCACCGCCATCGCGCGTCCGTTGTACAGCGGATACGAATCGCCGCCGAAAGGCTCGTACGCCCGCGCATCGCCGTTCCCGACGGCCACGAGGCGCGCATCGCCCTTCACCTCGAACCGGATGCGGTTGGCCGCGAGAGGATGGGGAGTTCCCTCCTCGTCGACCACGGAGGCCTGCACGAACACCGTGCGCGCGTCCGGCGGCGAATACGGATCTCTCGCAAGCTTGACGCGCACGGGCGCGCCAGCCGTCCGCACCATCGCCTCGCCGACCTTCCGCCCGTCCCGCCAAGCCACCGCACGCAATGTTCCGGGCTCGTACGGCACGTCCAGCCAGCGCAGACGGTACTTGTCGCAGACGGCATAGTAGGCGTTTGTCCTGAAGTCGGCGGCGGCATCCTCGGCAATCCCCGCCGACTTGCGGAAATCGACCGGATACGGCTGCGTCGCCTTGCGGCGACGACCCAGCGATCGCCCGTTCAGAAACAACTCCGCCTCGTCCCCGCTCGCATAGACATAGACAGGAAGGCCATGCTTGACACCCGGCGCGTCGCAGTCCCAGTTCCAATGCGGCAGGATGTGGACGGTCTCGTCCTTGTCGTTCCAAAGGGAACGATAGAGGTAGAACCGATCCTTGGGCACACCGCACAGGTCCACTGCGCCGAAGTAGGAGCTTCGCGCCAGCTCTCGCTCCGGGATCGCCGCAAGCCATGCGGGCGTGGGGCTGATGAAACGACGGAAATAGGGCGTGGGCTCGCCAATGTAGTCGAGGGCCGTCCAGACGAACTCGCCGGCGCAGTAGCGGTCCCGGGCCATCCGCTCGAACTCCCAGTCAGGAATATCGCTCCACGGCGCAGCGCAGTGATCATAGGAATCCACCTCGCGCGCAGCGACGTCGTAGGCCAGGCGGCCGCCCGCCGGCGGACGACAGTAGTGCCCAAACGAACTAAGCGCGGAAGCGGACTCCGTGCAAACCACCGGGATGTGCGGGAATTTCCTGCGCGAGTCGGCATACTTCCGCTCGTAGTTCCAGCCGAGCACGTCGAGGTCTGCCAGCGTGTCATCCTTCAGGAGCTCAAGATGGCAGCTGCCGACGCCGACCGGCCTTGTGGCGTCGAGCGCACGGATGGCGTCGCGGAACATTCGGCACCGCGCGCGCGTCATGCCATCCGGATTCTCGGCTGAGGCCGGGCGGATCTCATTGCCGATGGACCAGGCCGCCACACAGGGATGGTTGCGGTCGCGGCGGACAAACGCCTCAAGATTGCGCAGGACATACGGCTCCAGAGGCTCGTCCGGACGGCGTCCGGAAATGGTCGTCCACTTGTCGAAGCACTCGTTCCACACAATGAACCCCATCTCGTCGCAGAGGTTGAGCGTAAACGGGTCGATCACGTTGTGGCTGGTGCGGATCGCGTTGACGCCCATGTCCTTGAGAATCAGCATCTGGCGGCGCCGCGCGTCCGGGTCCATCGCCGCGCCCAGCAGGCCGAGGTCGTGATGGAGGTTGGCACCCTTCAGCTGCACGCGCCGTCCGTTCAGATGGAAACCGTCATCCACCGTGAACGCCATCGTGCGGATGCCGTAGCGGAACGTCTCGCCAAGGATGTGGATCGTGTAAAGATACGGATCGTCCACGTCCCAGAGCCGGGGAGACGCCACTGCGAAGGTGAAATTGGTGGGGCCGCCCAACGACGCGACATACTCAACGCGCACCACCGCGCGCGTGCGGCTGACTTCCGGGGTGGTTATCGCAAGGGTGCCGGGCACGACATGGTCGCGCCCCGTGCAGAGGAGCCGTACGTCGCGGTAAAGCCCGCCGCCGGGATGCCATCGCGCGTTGAGGTCCGTGGTGTCGGCCGTCACCTCCAGCGCATTCTCGCCTGCCTGGACGAACGACGTCACGTCGAGCACGAAGCTCATATAGCCGTAGTCCCAGCCGCCGGCCTTCCGCCCGTTGACGAACACCTCCGGACGCGCCATCACGCCGTCGAACTCAAGCAGCACAGTACCCGCCGCATCAGCCGCCGAAAGCGCGAAGGTGCGCCGGTAGCGTCCCGTGCCGCGCCACGGCAGCTTGCCCGTCAAGGCGAATCCACGATAGAGGTAGGGCATCTCGGCATCGGCTTTCGCCTCGACGTCGAACGGCCCGACCGCCGCCCAGTCATGGGGCACCTCCACCGTTGTCCAGCTTGCGCATTTTCCCTTCTTGAACTGCCATTCGCCGGCAAGCGACACGACACGCGCGTCACGCGCCATCACCGATGCCGCCACAAGCGCAACACCCAGTAGAAATCTCCGTTTCGTCTTCATCCCTTCTCTCGGCTGTGCGTGTAATATATCACATGTCGCAGTTGTGAGGACCGAGAATGCGTCCGCCGTCAACCGGCATGTCGACACCCGTCATGTACCAGGCCGACGTTTGCATTCAGCGTCACGTACCCTGTCGAGGCGTCGAAGGTGTCCGGCAGGTCGCCGTAGCCGCCAGACGCCGCCGAAGCGGCTGCAATGACCAAGGCCAGCGAAGCGACGCGCGTTCCGCTAACGAGGAATTTGCCCATTCCTTTTCCTGTTTTCATTTTTCGTTCCTTTCTTGTTTCTCGATCAGTTTCCAGCTGCGGGCGGGAATCGTGCCGACGGCCGCGATGTCGGGCGTAACGAGATTGTAAGGCTGCTCCTTGCGCGACCAGTTGCAGAGTATCGCCGCCACGCGGCCGTCCTTCGCGCGCCACACGGAGTGGAGGATGGTTGAATGCGACGGATGGCGCACCACGCGCGCCTTGTCGCGTTTCGTGTAGATGCCGCGAATGAAGAGCTCGACGGGCTGGCGCGCGCACGTGAGCGTTCCGGGCGCGCACATCGTGCCGTCGTAGAGGAAGTCGCGGTTCGCGTGGTAGAACTTCGCCGTGTCCACAGTGAACTTGAAGTTGCCGGCGTAGCGCGAATCGTCGAAATGTCTCATGCGCAGCTGGTGCACCATCGGCTGCATGCCCATCGCCACGCCGCGCGCGAATTCGAGCGCGTACTGGTCGGGATAGAGCGTCTCCCACGGCTCCTCCTTCTGCCACTTGTCGGTGTCCGGCCATTTTGGATCCCAGGGCGGGATGCCGTCGATCACAGCGTAGCTGCCGTAGACGGCGAGCGCGCCGTGGTACACGGCCATGAACGCGGGCACTGTCTCGGCCTCGGGCTGGGCGGGCATGCCGAAGCGCTCGCCGTTCTGCCAGAGGTTGATGGACGAATCGACGATGTCGAGATACGCCTCCGGCGTGTCCTCGGTGGAGATGCAGAACCCGGGGTTGTCGGCCTTGATGTCGCGGAACAGCTTGCGGTAGCCGTCGGTGATGACGGTGCCGCCGCCCGGCGGATGGGGATGGTCGGGGTTCCAGCAGGTTTTGACGGTGCAGCAGCCGCCGACCTGGTCCATGTACACCCCCGGCAGGCCTGCCGCGCGCAGCGTGCGCATGAGGCCGCGCATGTGGCGGTGGAAATGCGGCGCGCAGCCGCACATCTCCGAGAGGCGGTTGTTCGGCATGTAGGAATTGTAACGCACTTCGGGGATCGATCCGTCTTCGCGCATGATGGCGTCGGGGCATCCGTCCGTCTCCCACCCCTCGGCCGCCCAGTCCCAGCTGATGCCGTTCGTGTAGGGTTGCACGAAGATGCCCTGCGCGACAAGCCTGCGAACCGTTGCCGCAAACGCCTCCGCGCCCTCGCGCGGCGGCCAGAAGAAGGGATAGCACGCATCGTAGGGGATCTCGTGCCACCAGTACCAGTCCAGCGCCACCGGAAGCCCCGTCTCCTTGGCGAAACGCTCCACTGGCGGCACGACATCGCGGATCAGGCCCCGGTTCCAGAACCAGATCGCGATGTTCCGCATTTCCTTTTGCGGACGCGCGAACGCCGCCTTCGCCCACGGCTGCTCCCACGCCCAGCGGCGGTAGATCTCCGCCGCCGCGAACCAGTCGCCCTTGAACCTGCGGATCGTCCCGCCGAACGGCAGCGCGCCGGCGATGCGATTCGCGGGCGTGAGCGGCGGCGCGTAGCGGAAGAGCATCGTCACCGTCTGCGGCGACTTGCCGTTGCGCACGATCGACCAGTTCGGTCTCACGCGCGCGTCGCCTCGCTGGTCCGCGTACCACGATTCGTCCGTGCCGTTGAGCGCGGCCATGAAGTGGATTCCGTTCATGGCTGCGACGGCCACGTTCGCGCCCGGCTTCACGTCCGCCCACTTCGGACGGCGTATCTGCCCGCACATCTGCGGATAGAATATCTCCGTCTTGTCCGTGCGCGGCACGGTGAGGACGGGGAACTCGATGAGCCGCACGCCGAGGCCCGATTCATTGCCGGAGTAGCAAAACTCGTAGGACCAGCCGTCCTTCTCGGACGTGGGCGTGAGCGCGGCGGTCACGGTGAAGTTGTCGCCGCACAGCGGATGGCCGCGCCAGACGATGCACGTCTTGCCGTCTTTTTCCTTCACGGTGCGCGTGCGCATCTGTTCCGACGAGACCATCTTCTTCACCGCGTTCGTGACTGGAGCCGACATGTGGAGGGTGAAGCCAAGGCTGTCCAACAGCCCTACCGCCCCGACTCTTGACGCTTCACCCTTAACTCTTAACTCTTTCAGCGCCACCTGCACGGCGCACGGCGTCTCCTTGCTGGTCCAGTCCTGCGACTGGATCCACTCGTCCGCCGCGAAGAGGCGCTGCGCGGCCTCCTCGTACGGGATGCGCCCCAGTTCCGAGATGAGGCGGATGCCGCGGTCGATGAGCTTCTTGTTGGAGATGGACACCCAACTCATCCAGTTGCCCGCCACGCGTCCCATCGCCGCCATCGTGCCGGTGGAGAGGTTGTTGAACGTGAGCTTCACCGCCAGATGCTTCCACACCTCCAGCGGCGACGGATCGGAGGCCGCCACGGCGAAGAGGCGCGTCTCGCCGAAGCGGGCGGACTGCGCGCGGGCGGCGGACTCGAACGCCGCGTCGGGCGCGCCGGCGCGGACGATCACGGCGGCGGACGGGCCGTCCGCATATCGTTTCGGCGTATCCTCGCGTCCGATCGGATACTTCATCAGGAAGCGGCGCCCGATCTTCGGCGGATTGCCGTCGCGGAGAACGGGCATGCCGGGCGCGGCATAGTCCTCTACCGTCCATTCCAGGCAGCGCACGTTGCGATGGAAAAGCGCCTGCCAGCAGGCCTCGGTGTCGTAGAGCGGATTCTTGACGAACGCCCAGCTCGGCGCGAGCGCATCCTCGTCCGTCGAGCGGAACGGCGGCAGCATGAACGTGGGCGAGCGTTCGGTGGTGTCGGTGAAGAGGTCGAGCATGCAGTCGTCCGCGAAATAGGTGATTCGTCCCTTGCGCGCGTAGAGCGCCTTCTCGAAGTCGATGGCGGCGGCGATGTTCGCGCGCGAGGCGGGCGACTCAAGCGTCGACAGGAGCTTTTCGAAGGCCACCGTGCAGTCGGGCGCGGATTCCTTCGCGAAGCGCGGCAGAACGCGGCAGAGCGCCGCCTCAAGGGCGCAGCTGCCGAGCAGCTGCTCCGAAGTGGTCGCCTGCATGCGCGTGGAGCCGGCGAGCGACATCGAGCCGCAGTAGAGGTCGATCACCGTCACCTTCGGGTTGTCGATCGCCTCGCGGCAGCGGTCGAGGCGCGCGCGCAGGAGGTCGGCGGGGTTGTTGAACACGAGGAAGCACTTCGCCCCGTGCGCGGCGGCGTAGCGGAGCGTGCCGAGGACCGACGACGTCTCGCCGCCTTCCGTGATCGCCACGAAGGTGTCCCCATCGCCGATGCACAGGTCGGCCGCCTGGCGCTCACCGCCCGCCATCGAGTCCTCGAAGCTCTCGACGGACTTGATGAGCGCAAAGTCACCACCGGTCATGATCGAGGCCGACCGGTCCGCGAGCGCGCGCTCGGCGGGCGTGAGCTCGGCCGCGCGGCGGTGGAAGAAGTCGCGCCACATCGATTCCAGCAGGATCGAAAGCCGTCCCGTCGCGCCGCAGCCCGAAAAGACGATGCGTCCCTTCGGCGCCTGAAGGGTCTCCGCCATCGCGTCGACGAGCCGGCGGTACTGCGCGGAGGCGAACACGTGCCGCATCGTGATGGGGATCTGCCGGTCGCCGCGCTGGAGGCACTGCACGCCCGCGAGCGTCGAGCGCTTGAAGTCCTCCTCCAGCGTCGCGGTGATGGGGTTCGACTGCTCCGTGGGCAGGAATCCCAGATGGAACTGCTTCTCGTTGTCGATGAAGTCGCGCGCGCGCGCCTTGACCGCTGGTGAACACTCGAAAGCGAAAGCCGTACCCGCCACCGTGACCATCAGAGCGGTCACGATCAGCCCAAAACTGACTATGCTGTGCCGTTGCATAGTGTTTATTATCGCACATCGTCCGAAATCGCACAACCTAGCCTAAAGGCCAATCGTCTGTTCGGCCAAGATATGCTAGAATATGAACATGTTCGCCGCAATTCCGATCCTTGCCGCAATCACCTCCGCCGCAGGCCTCAAGCACGCGGTCTGGAACGAGCCGGGCACGAGCGAGACGTTCGCGTTCACGGGGACGGTCACGTCCGTGACCGGCAGCAACCTGTCGTATTGGATCATGGACGAGACGGGCGTCTGCTACGTCCGTTCAACAAACGCGATCCCCATCGCCGCAGGCGACCGCGTAAAGGTGTCGGGACATGTCGGCATCGACCGCTACCAGTGGCAGCGCGCCTTCCTCGATTCGGCGGAGGTGCTGGGACGAGACGCGATACCGGAGCCGATCAGGGCAACATGCGAGCAGCTCGGCGACGCCGCGTTCGACAACCGTATCGTGGTGATGCAGGGCATCGTCACCGATGCCATCCGAGACGAGATCGATCCCCTCTGGCAGTTTCTCGTGTTCAGGAGCGAAACGGGGCCTTTTCTCGCCGCCGTGCCGATGGACGATTCTGGCAAGCCCCTTTCGCGGTTGATCGGCGCGACCGTGTCGGTCAAGGGGATCGTCCATGCGTTGCCGGACGGCGGCAAGCGCAAGTTCAAGGCCGCGCAGCTGACGGTCGCCTCGGCCGCCGACATCACGGTGGTCACCCCCGTTCCCGACGACCCCTTCGACGTGCCGCAGATCCTGAACGACGAAAGCGGCATCGAGAACCGGCAGTACAAGTCCGCCTCGTTCGTCTCGCGCATGAACCGCCGTCGCGCCGAAGGCCGCGTGATCGCCGTCTCGCGGGGACGGAGGCTTCTGCTGAAGACCGCCGCCGGCCGGCTGTTCAGCGCGGACATCACGAGCGGCCCGCCTCCGCGATGCGGCGAGCATGTGGCCGTCGTCGGGTTCCCCGAGACCGACCTCTTCATCCTCAACCTCGGCAAGGCGCTCTGCCGCCCGATCCCAGCCGGCAGCAACACGGTCTATTCCGTCGCGGAAGAACAGGCGCCGATCCGGCTTTCCCCCGACTTCGACATGGACAAGGTCCTGCGCGAGTGCTACGGACAGGTCATCGGACTGCGCGGTACGGTAGTCACGGTACCGTCCGACAACCAGGACACATCGTCCATCTTCGGCCTTGCGTGCGGCAATCGCCTGATCCCCGTCGATGCGAGCGCCTGTCCGTCCGCCCTCAACGGCATCCCGCCCGGCAGCATGGTCGACGTTTCCGGCGTCTGCCTCATCAACACGACGAACTGGAATCCGCTCGACCCGTTCCCGCGCATCAACGGATTCACCCTCGTCCTGCGCGAACCAAAGGACGTTCGCGCGCTGTCCACCCCGTCGTGGTGGACGGCAGGCCGACTCCTTGTCCTGGTCGCCGTCCTGGTTCTCGCGCTCCTTGCGATCGTTCTCTGGAACAGGACTCTCCATCATCTGGTCGAACGGCGTGGCCGCCAGCTGTACCGCACGGAGATCGCGAAGGCGGAGGCCGAGCTGCGCGTCAGCGAGCGGACGCGCCTCGCCGTGGAGCTCCACGATTCGATCTCGCAGACGTTGACCGGCGTGTCCTTCCAGATAGATGCGGCGCAGCAGACGCTTCCGAAGGACGCCACGGCGGCCTCAAGGTTCCTGAACGTCGCCAGGCGAACGCTGCTTTCCTGTCGCGAGGAACTGCGCCGTTGTCTCTGGGACCTCCGCAGCAACGCGCTGGAGCTCGACGACTTCACGGAGGCGCTGACGATGGCGATACGCCCCAGCGCAGGCGACGCGAAAGTCTCCGTGCGGTTCGCGGGCCGTCGGACGCAGCTCTCCGACACGACCGCCCACGCCGTGTTGAACATCGCGCGTGAGCTGACTGTGAACGCCGTACGCCACGGGCACGCCCTGCGCGTGCGCATCGCAGGGGAAGTGAAGGATGGCCGCGTACGCTTTTCCGTCCGCGACAACGGATGCGGCTTCGATCCGTCCCATGCGCCAGGCCCGAGCGAGGGACACTTCGGGCTTCAAGGCGTCAGGGAGCGCATCAACCGCCTGGGCGGCACGCTGCACATCGAATGCGCGCCCGGAGGAGGGACAGAGGTAACGGTGGAGATCGGCAAATGAAGAAGACGCGCATCCTCCTCGTCGACGACCATGCGGTCGTGCGGATGGGGCTATCGGCAATCATCAACCTTCAGGCAGACCTCAAGGTCTGCGGCGAGGCTGAGAACGGCGAGGCGGCCGTACGGCTTGCGGCCGAACTGAAGCCGGACGTGGTCGTGATGGATTTCAGCCTGCCGGGCATGGACGGCGCCGAGGCGACGGCCGCCGTGCTCAAGGCGTCCCCTTTGTCGAAGATCCTGATCCTGACCTCTTTCGGCACATCGTCCGACCTCGCCCGTGCCATGGCCGCCGGCGCGGTCGGGGCCGTGACGAAGAACCTGTCGAACGACGAGCTTTCCAGCGCCATTCGCGATACGGCGCGCGGCATCCAGCATTTCTCGCCCGAGATCCGCCAGACGCTCAGCGAAGGCACGGACGACAAGGCTTTCACGAAACGTCAGATGGAGGTCTTGGATTCCATCACGCGCGGGCTTTCCAACGACGACATCGCGCTCATGCTGGGGATCTCGAAAAGCCGCGTGAAGCAGCACCTGAACGAGGTGTACGAGAAGCTCGGAGCCTCGAACCGCGCCGAGGCGGTCGCCATCGCCATGCGCCGCCAGTTGCTCAAGTCCTGATTCCGTCCCCGGCGGAACTGAGCAAGACAACAACAAGCCCCGGGGCCAGGGGCTCCAGGGCTTGCGTTGCGGGGCCGCGACAAGCGCGGCCGCTCCCGAAGGTGTGTCCTTACGCCTGCTGCTGGGCGGCAGCGTCGGCCTCCTTCATCGCCTCGCGGCGGGAGAGCTTGATGCGGCCGCGGTCGTCCACGCTCAGGCACTTCACGAGCATCTTGTCGCCGACCTTGCAGACGGCCTCGACGTTCGGGACGCGCTTGTCGCTGAGCTCGGAGATGTGGCAGAGGCCGTCGATGCCGGGGAGGATCTGCACGAACGCGCCGAACTCCTTGATGCCGGTGACGGTGCCCTCGTAGATCTTGCCGGGTTCGGCTTCCGCCGTCACCGCCTGGACCTCCTTCTTGGCCGCCTCCATCATGTCGCCGAGCGTGGCGAAGATGGAGACGACGCCGAAGTCGCCCTCCTCCTCGATGTCGATCTGGGCGCCCGTGCGCTCGCAGATGCCGCGGATCGTCTCGCCGCCCTTGCCGATGAGCGCGCCGATCTTGTCCGCCGGGATCTTGATGACCTCCATGCGGGGCGCATAGGGGCTGAGCTGCTCGCGCGGCGCGGGAATCACGCCTTCCATGAAGTCGATGATCTTCAACCGCGCGTCGTGGGCCGCCTTGATGGCGCCCTCCACGAGATCCCACGTGAGGCCGCGGAGCTTCAGGTCCACCTGGAAGCCCGTGATGCCCTTCTTCGTGCCGCCGACCTTGAAGTCCATGTCGCCGCAGTGGTCCTCGGCGCCGAGGATGTCCGTGACGAGCACCTTCTTCGACTGGTCGTCGTTGGTGAAGAGGCCGATCGAGATGCCGGCGACGGTGCGCTTCAGAGGCACGCCCGCGTCCATGAGGGCGAGGCAGCCGTTGCAGATGGACGCCATCGACGAGGAGCCGTTGGAGCCCATGATCTCGCTGACGACGCGGATCGAATACGGGAAGTCATCCGGAAGAACCTCCGCGATGGAGCGCTCGGCGAGCGCGCCGTGGCCGATCTCGCGGCGGCCGGTGGAGCCGAGGCGGCCCACTTCGCCCGTGCAGTACGGCGGGAAGTTGTAGTGGAGGATAAAGCGCTGGCTCGTGGGGCCGCCCGTCACGGAGTCGAGCTCCTGGGCGTCCTTCTTCGTGCCGAGCGTGACCGTGGCGAACGACTGCGTCTCGCCGCGCGAGAAGATCGCCGAGCCGTGGACGCGCGGGAGCACGCCCACCTGGGCCGCGAGCGGACGGATCTCGTGCTGGGCGCGTCCGTCGATGCGGAGTCCCTTCTCGAGCACGTTCTTGCGGACGGTCTCGATCTCGAGGGCGTCGAAGAGGTGCACGAAGCCGACGGCGTCGATCTCGGGCCACTTCTCGCTCACCTTCTTAAGCAGGTCCTCCTTGATGGCGGAGACCTTGCCCTGGCGTTCGAGCTTGCCCTTGATGAGGAGCGCGGCCGCGAGGGCCTCGCCGCCCTCCGCGCGAATGAAGTCCATCTTGTCCGCGGGCTGCGGGACATCGTGGATGTCCTTGTCCGGCTTGCCGAGCGCGCGGCGCATCTCGATCTGGAGGTCGATGATCTTCTCGACTTCCTCGTGCGCGCGCTTGAGGGCGGCGAGGAAGTCCTCGTCGCTTACCTCGGCGGCGGATCCCTCCATCATGAGGAACTTGCCGCGGATGCCGGCGTAGAGGAGGTCGATGTCGCTCTTCGCCTTCTGGTCGTGCGTGGGGTTGATCACCCACTCGCCGTCCACGCGGCCGATGCGGACGCAGCCGATCGGACCCATGAACGGGATCTCGCTGATGTGGAGCGCGGCCGAGGACGCGTTCACGGCGAGGAAGTCCGCCTCGCGCGTGCCGTCGCTCTGGATGAGCATCGAGTTGACCTGCACGTCGTTGTAGTACCCGTCGGGGAACAGCGGACGTATCGGGCGGTCGCACATGCGGGCCGTGAGGATCTCCTTCGCGCTCGGACGCGCCTCGCGCTTGAAGAAGCCGCCCGGGAACTTGCCGGCGGCGTAGAACTTCTCGCGGTACTCGCACTGGAGCGGGAAGAAGTCGATGCCCTCGCGGGGCGTGTCGGTGTTGGTCACGGCCGTGAAGACCGTCGTGTCGCCATACGACACGGTGACGGCCCCTGCGGCCTGCTGGGCCAGAAGGCCCGTCTCGATCACGAGGTCCTTGCCCCCGATCGAGACCTTGAACTGTTTCGTATTCTGCATGAGGACCGTCCTTTAGCGGCGAAGGCCGAGCTTCGCGATGAGGTCCTTGTACTTCGCCTCGTCCTCGCGCTTGAGGTAGTCGAGGAGCTTGCGGCGGTTGTTCACCTTGCGGAGCAGGCCGTGGCGGGACGAATGGTCCTTCTTGTTGGCCTTCAGGTGCTGCGTGAGCGCCTGAATCTCCTTGGTGAGAAGCGCGATCTGCACTTCGGACGAGCCCGTGTCGCGATCATGGCGCTGGAACTCGGAACGGATGGCGGATTTGTCAATCTGCATTTTTTTGCTTTCTTTTGTTATTTGTACGCGTTCCGGCGCCGTGACCCCTACCCGCAGCGCGCGTGCGCAAATTCGAACATCCGCAGGAACTGGCGGACGCCCGCAACGGGGAGAAATCTCCTTAGACGGTCGCAGGAACGCGGGATAGTTTATCAAATCCTCGCCGGACCGTCAATAGTGGCATTTTCGTTCGCGGCAGATCGCGCACATGCCCGGCCGCACGGGAGCGACTACTCCGTTACGATGTCGACAGACCAACGGAAAAACATCTTCGGCGGATAGACGTAGTTTGGATCGGCAAGGGATTCAGCGGGTTTCCAGGTACCGTCATCCAAGTCGATTGCCATCGGAACGAGCGCGGCCGACGACCAGTCGTTGAGATCTTCCGTCGCGAGCACCGTCACCGTCGCGCCTTCGGTGTTCACTAACGCTGGAAGCTTCACGCCCGGCTTGCCGTTCGCATCGAACGTGATGTCAAGCAGCGGCTCGGCAAGATCTGCGGGGCCGATCGAGGGTTCGATCCCGAAGACATACCGCACACCGGCCGGAATGCCGTTCACCATGTCTTCCGGTTTCGGCATGTCTTCCGGTTTCGGTTCGTCGGTAATGCCGACGTCATTCAGCCAGAGCTCATACGCGCTGAAGAACGTCCGCAGGTACGGATACGTCTCTTCGTCGATCTTCCAGACGTCGTCGAAGTCGAAGGCCGTGAAGGACTCTTTCCGCTGCATCTCCTCGTCGCCGAG
>ONRL01000136.1 GCA_900320225.1 uncultured Lentisphaerota bacterium | reverse complement strand
CACATCAGAAGCGAATTGACGAATACGCTCTGGCAAGAAATTGAGGAGTCCGTATCGACCAGCGTGCAGTTCACGCACCGGCCGCCCTGCATCATGCCGGACTGGCATTTGTTGTGCGCCATGATGCAGCTGTAGCAGTTTGACTCGCGCGCCGCGCCGCCGTTGCCGTTGGAGACGTTCTCGGTCATGAGGCAGCGGATGGCCGTGCCGTTGCGCATCGCCGCGCCGCGCGTCGCCACGCAGTTCGAGATCACGCAGTCCACCACGTAGTAGGATGAGACGCCGCCCAGCTGCATCACGCCGCCGCCGGAGCCGTTGATGCCGTCGAGGTTCTCGTGGCACGCGCCGCCGCGGATCGTGAAGCCCTCGATGCGCACGTTGTTGGCGTTCTTGATGCCGACGCACCGTATCGCCGTGGGTCCCCACGGCACCGCGTTGCCGCTCACCGTGTCGTGCGCGCCCACGATGTGCGCCCCCCACTTCTCCTTGGACTTGAGCGTGATCCGCTTGGTGATCAGCACGCGGTTCGTGTAGTTGCCCTCGACCGCGAATCCCTTGTCGTAGTTGCCGGGGAGGGCGATCACCGTGTCGTCCGTCTGCGCGGCGTCGACGGCGGCCTGGAGCGTCTTCTTCGCCAGCAGCTCCGTCTCGCCGGAGTTGCCGTCGTCGCCTTTGTCAGCGTCCACGTAGATCGTGGCGGCGCCGAGGGTGCCGACGCACAGCGCGGCCGCCGCGACTGCGATCTTGAGAGAGGATTTGCCTTGGATTTTCATTTGGTTCTCCTTAGGACAGAGGACAAAGGACGGAAGACAGAGGATTTAGGACAGAAGACAGAGGACAAAGGACAAAGGATTTTGACAAGGGGCAGCGGTTCCATCCTCTGTCCTTCGTCTTTTGTCCTCTGTCCTCCCACCCAATACCTTTCAACCCTTCAGCAGCCGCTTCGCGGCGAGGGCGATGTCGCCCGTGCGGTCGTTGCCGCCCTCGCGCTCGATCGCGAAGTTGCCCTTGTAGCCGGCCGCCTTCAGCTCCACGAGGAACCGCGGCGCGTCCACCTCGCCGTCGCCCCACGGCACCTCCGTGCCCCAGGTGCCGGGCTTCTTCGTGAGCACGGCGTCCTTGAGGTGGACGTGGCGGATCCACGGCGCGAGCGTGCGCACCGCCTCCACGGGGTTGCCCTTCGCGTAGAGGATCATGTTCGCGGGGTCGAAGTTGACGCCCGCGCCCGGGACGGTCGGCATGAACTTCGCGAGGTCCGCGGCCGTCTCCTGCCCCGTCTCGAACGCCACCGGCACGCCCGCTTCGCCGCACGTGTCGACGATGAACTTCACGCGGTCGGTGTATTTTTTCAGCGCGACGGGGTCGCTTTCGTCGAGGAAGCCCGCATGCAGCGTGAGCACGGGGGACTTCAGCTCGGCGGAGAGCTTCGCGCCGGCGACGACGATCTTCTTGTTCGCCTCCCATGCGTCATCCGGCACCACGCCGCCCGTCTTCTTGATCGTGTCGAGCGTGGAGTAGTCCTCCTGCGGGAACCCGATCATCGTCGCAGAAAGCTTCCACTCGCCGGAGGCGAGGCGCGCCTTCACGCGGTCGAGCGCGGCCGCGCCCTCCGCCGCGCCGTGGCGCGAGCCGCCCTCGAGGAACGGCTGGAGCGCGAGGTGGATGCGCTTGAGGCCGAGTTTCTTCATCTCTGCGGCGACGTCGTCCAGCGGCTTCTGGAAGCTCCAGCTGCACACGCCGAGGTTCTCGGCCGTCACGTACGGACCGTCCGCGCGGCAACCCGGAACGACCGCCGCCGCGGCAGACGCCGCCGCCGCATGCAGGAAATCTCTTCTGCTGATCATCACATCTTCTCCTGATGGAGTTTTGGAAACGCCTACATTTTCTCACAACCGCGGCATTTCCGCAAGCACAAACACTTGCCTTACGGGCAGGAAGCATCTCCGCAAATCGTACTGAACCTGCGAAACGATCCCGGAAACGGCAAGCCCCGCCCGACGAGTCGGACTAGAGGATGAGCATGCAGTCGCCGTAGGAGAAGAACCTGTACTGCGCGCGAACGGCCATCGCGTAGGCGCAGAGTATGCGCTCGCGGCCCGCAAGCGCGCTCACCATCATCAAGAGCGTGGACTGCGGCAGGTGGAAGTTCGTGAGCATTGCGTCGCACGCCTTGAACTCGTAAGGCGGGTAGATGAAGATGTTGGAGGCGCCGCTCCCGGCCACCACTTCGCCGTTGTGGGCCGAGGCCACTGTTTCGAGCGTGCGCACGGTCGTGGAGCCCACGCACACGATGCGCCCGCCGCGCGCGCGGCAGGCGCGGATGGCCTCGGCTGTCTCGGCGGGAACCGTGAACGCCTCGAAGTCCATGTGGTGATCCTCGATTTGTTCCGTCTTCACGGGACGGAACGTGCCGGGGCCCACGTGGAGCGTCACGGACGCGCGGTGGACGCCCTTCGCGTCGAGCGCGGCGAAAATCTCCGGTGTGAAATGGAGTCCGGCCGTGGGGGCGGCCACGCTCCCCACGTGCTTCGCGTAGATCGTCTGGTAGCGCGCACGATCCGCCAGTTCCTCCTCCGCCGTGCCGTCGCGGTGGACGTAGGGCGGCACGGGCGTATGGCCGAACTCGTCGAGGAGCTGGGCGAGGGGGCGTTCGGACGTGAACGCGACGCGCCAGAGTCCGCCGTCGAGACGCTTCACGAGCGTGGCGGTGAGTTCGCGGTTCGGACCGAACACGGCCACCTGCCCTTCGCGGCTGGGGCGTCCGGAACCGATCATCGCGTTCCACTCGAGCGACTCGAACACGTCGAAGCTCGAAAGGTCGCGGCAGGCGTCCGACTCCGAACTCGGGGCGGGGCTCACCATCAGCACCTCCACGGCGCCGGGCGAGTCGCTCCAGGTACCGAGGAGACGGGCGGGAAACACCTTCGTGTCGTTGACGACGAGCAGGTCCTTTTCGTCGAGGTAGTCGACAATGTCGGCGATGTGGCGGTGCTCCAACATCCCCGTCGCGCGGTGCAGCACCAACATGCGGTCGGTGCCGCGCCGCTCGGCGGGGTGTTGCGCGATGAGCCGCTCAGGCAGCGGATACCAGAACTGCCGCGTCTTCATCCGTTATCAGAAACCGAAGTCGGCTTCGGCTTCTTCGGCGCGATCCGCCTCCTCGGACGCGGCCTCGGCGGCCATCATCTCGGGAGTTGCCTCGTTGACGGGAAACGCATCGCTTTCCTCGCCGTCGTCCTCCTCGTCGGTCGGGGGGATCTTGCCGTAGACGGCTTCCTGCTTGGCACGGCGCTCCGCGTTCAGACGCTCCATCTCCTCGTCGGGGATCGTCTCGCACAGAGGAACCAGCTTGAGGTAACGGTGGAGCGGGAAGCCCGTGCCGCCGGGGATGAGGTGGCCGAGGATGACGTTCTCCTTGAAGCCGCGCAGTTCGTCCACGCGGCCCATCGTGGCGGCCTCGGTGAGGACGCGCGTCGTGTCCTGGAAGGACGCGGCGGAGATGAAGGAGTCGGTTTCGAGCGCGGCCTTGGTGATGCCGAGGAGCGCGGTCTGGGCCTCCGCCGGGCGGCGGCCTTCCGCGATCATCTGCTGGTTGACGCGCCAGAAGGCCTGGCGGGACACCTGTTCGCCCCAGAGGAAGTCCGTGTCGCCCGGGTTGGTGATGCGCACCTTGCGGAGCATCTGGCGCACGATGATCTCGATGTGCTTGTCGTTGATCTCCACGCCCTGCAGACGGTAGACCTGCTGGACTTCGCTGACGAGGTACTTCTCGAGTTCCTGCGGGCCGGCGGCCTCGAGGATCTCCTGCGGCACGAACGGGCCTTCCGTGAGCGGCTGGCCCTTCTTCACGCGGTCGCCCTTGAACACGACGATCTGCTTGCCCATCGGGATCGGGTACTCTTCGGTCTGGCCCGTCACGTCGTCGCGCACCTTGATGATGCGCTTGCCGCGGTTGTTCGGGCCGAACTCGACGACGCCCTCGATCATGGAGATCACGGCGGCGTCCTTCGGCTGGCGCGCCTCGAAGAGCTCCGCGACGCGCGGCAGGCCGCCCGTGATGTCACGGGTCTTGGCGGCGCTGCGCGGGGTCTTGGCGAGGAGCATGCCGGCGGTGGACTTCATGCCGTCGCGCACCATCACGATGGCGCCCGTCGGGATGTCGTAGCTGTCGAGCATCGCGTCCGGCGTGCCGTCGGGGCCCTTGCCGCGGATCTCGATGCGCGGGTGGAGGTTGGACTCGCGCGTGTCGAGCACGACGAGGGTCTTGGCGCCGGTGGCGCGGTCGGTCTCGCTCTTGACGGAGACGTCCTCCTCGAAGTCCACGAACGTGATGGTGCCGGCGGTCTCGGAGAGCACCGGCACGGAGTGCGGGTCCCACATCGCGACCTTCTGGCCCTTCTTGACGGCGGCGCCGTCCTCGACGAGCAGCGTGGCGCCCATCTGGAGCGGATAGGAGTCGAGGCGCGTGCCGCCCTTCTCCTTGGCCTTCGACCAGATCTCGAGCATGCCGTTCTTGTTGAGCACCACCTCGTGCCCCTCGTCGTTCGTCACCTTGCGGACGTCGACGAACACCGCGACGCCGTCGTTCTTGAGCACGATTTCCGGGACCTTGGCCGTCATGGACGCGGTGCCGCCGATGTGGAACGTGCGCATCGTCAGCTGCGTGCCGGGCTCGCCGATGGACTGCGCAGCGATGATGCCCACCGCCGTGCCGATCTCCACCTGCTTGCCCGTGGAGAGGTCGCGGCCGTAGCACTTCGCACACATGCCGTATTCGGCGTCGCACGTGAGGGCGCTGCGGATCCACACCTTCTCGATGCCCGCCTTCTCGATGCGGGCGCAGGCGGCCTCGTCGATCTCGGCGTTGGCCTCGACGAGAACCTCCTGCGTCTTCGGGTCGCGGATGTCGTAGAACGACGTGCGGCCGAGGATGCGGCTGGAGAGCGAGGCCTTGACCTCGTCGCCCTCGATGATGGCCTCCACCTCGATGCCGTTGACGGTGTTGCAGTCCTCGGTGGAGATGATGACGTCCTGCGACACGTCCACGAGCTTGCGCGTGAGGTAGCCGGCGTCGGCCGTCTTGAGGGCGGTGTCCGCGAGGCCCTTGCGGGCGCCGTGGGACGAAATGAAGTACTCGAGCACCGAGAGGCCCTCGCGGAAGGACGCGGTGATCGGGCGCTCGATGATGTTTCCGGACGGGTCGGCCATGAGGCCGCGCATGCCGGCGAGCTGGCGGATCTGGAGCTTCGAGCCGCGGGCCTTCGAGTCCACCATCATGTAGATCGGGTTCAGCTCGACGGGGTTCGGGTTCTCCTTCGAGACGTTGCGGTCGATCGTCTTGTAGAGCTCGTCGCCCACCTTCTCGGTGGCGGCGGTCCACACGTCGACGATCTTGTTGTGCCGTTCGCCCGCGGTGATGATGCCCTGCTGGAACTGGCCCTCGATCTTCGCGACCTCGGCGGCGGACTTCGCGATCACCTCGTCCTTCACGGCGGGGCGGATCATGTCCTTCAGGCCCATCGACGCGCCGGAGACGGTCACGTAGTTGTAGCCGAGGTCCTTGAGGTCGTCGATCAGCTTCACGGTGGCGTCATGGCCCGCGACGCGCTGGCAGTCGAGGATGAGGTTGCCGATGGTGGACTTCGTGACCTTGTCGTTGATGAAGCCCATCTCCTTCGGGAACACGCCGTTGAAGATCACGCGGCCGGCGGTGGTCTCGATCACGCGCTTCGACGGGTCGCCGTGCGGACGGGGCGGCAGGAGCCGGCCCTCGGCGTCGACCAGCTTGTCGGAACCGTAGTCGGGGTTGCGGAAGCGGATGCGCGAATGGTAGTCGACCACCTTCTCGGCGATGCCGAATTCAACCTCGCCGATATCGTTGAAGAGCGGCAGGTGCTCGCCTTCGAAGGACACCTTGCCGGCAATCTTCCCGGCGAGCTTGTCCTGCTGGCCGGCGGTCGTGAGGAAGTAGAGACCGAGGCAGACGTCCTGGGTGGGCGTCATCACGGACTTGCCGGACGCCGGCGAGAAGATTGACGTGGCGGCGAGCATCATCAGGCGGCTTTCCATCTGCGCCTCGATGGAGAGCGGCACGTGCACGGCCATCTGGTCGCCGTCGAAGTCGGCGTTGAACGGGGTGCAGACCATCGGGTGCAGACGGATGGCCTTGCCTTCCACGAGCACCGGCTCGAACGCCTGGATCGAGAGGCGGTGGAGCGTCGGGGCGCGGTTGAGGAACACGGTCTTGTCCTTGATGACCTCCTCGAGGATGTCCCAGACCTGGTCGTCGTGCTTCTCGATCATCTTGCGGGCCGTGCGGACGGTGTGGCAGATGAGCTTGTCGCGGAGGGCGCGGATGATGAACGGCTCGAAGAGGCGGAGGGCCATCTCCTTCGGGAGGCCGCACTGCGGGAGGCGCAGTTCGGGGCCGACGACGATCACGGAACGGCCGGAGTAGTCCACGCGCTTGCCGAGCAGGTTCTGGCGGAAGCGGCCCGTCTTGCCCTTGAGGATCTCGGAAAGGGACTTGAGCGGACGGTTGCCGGGGCCCGTGACGGCGCGCCCGTGGCGGCCGTTGTCGAACACCGCGTCCACGGCCTCCTGCAGCATGCGCTTCTCGTTGCGGATGATCACGTCCGGCGTCTTGAGCGCGAGCAGGTTCTTGAGGCGGTTGTTGCGGTTGATCACGCGGCGGTAGAGGTCGTTGAGGTCCGACGTCGCGAAGCGGCCGCCCTCGAGCGGCACGAGCGGACGGAGCTCCGGCGGGATCACGGGCAGCACGTCGAGGATCATCCACTCGGGCTTGCCGCCCGAGGAGCGGAAGCCCTCCACCACCTTCATGCGCTTGGCGATCTTCTTGCGGTTCTGCTTCGAACGCGTGTTCTGCATCTGCTCCTCGAGCTCGGCCATGAGCTTGTCGAGGTTGGTCTTCCGCAGGAGGTCGCGCACCGCCTCGGCTCCCATCTTGGCGCGGAAGCCGTCCTGGTACTTCTCGCGCGCGTCGGCGTATTCCTGTTCGGAGAGCGCCTGCCCGTCCTTGAGCGGCGTGTCGCCGGACTGGATGACGAGCCAGTCCTGGTAGTAGAGGATGCGCTCAAGCTCGGCCGTCGTCTTGTCGAGGAGAAGGCCGATGCGGGAGGGATTGCACTTGAAGAACCAGATGTGGCTCACCGGCACGGCGAGCTCGATGTGGCCCATGCGCTGGCGGCGCACGGAGGCGAGGGTCACCTCCACGCCGCAGCGGTCGCAGACCATGCCCTTGTTCTTGATGCGCTTGTACTTGCCGCAGGCGCATTCCCAGTCGTGCGTCGGTCCGAAGATCTTCTCGCAGAAGAGGCCGTCCTTCTCCGGACGGAACGTGCGGTAGTTGATCGTCTCGGGGTTCCGCACCTCGCCGTGTGACCAGGCGCGGATCGTCTCGGGGGAGGCCAGCTGGACCTTGACGGCGTCGTAGTGCACGGAAGCCGAGTACTGGCCGCCGAAGATGTCGCTCGCGTTGTAGGGATTCATGTGGATGTTCTCCTGTTCGAGAAAGTGGTGTTAGAGGTTCTGCCCGCCCATGAGGGTTCCGGCGCCGGTGGCCGCGGCGGCGATCGGCGCGGCGGCGGCCCGCGCCGGCTTCTCGGCGTCGCCGCCGAGGAGCTGCATGTCGAGGCAGAGGCCGCGGAGCTCGTGGATGAGCACCGAGAACGACTCGGGCATGCCGGAGTCCAGCACGTTCTGGCCCTTGACGATCGACTCGTAGATGCGCGTGCGTCCCTGGACGTCGTCGGACTTGACCGTGAGCAGCTCCTGCAGGGCGTAGGCGACGCCGTACGCCTCGAGCGCCCACACCTCCATTTCGCCCATGCGCTGGCCGCCGAGCTGGGCCTTGCCGCCCAGAGGCTGCTGCGTGACGAGGGAGTAGGGGCCGATCGCGCGGGCGTGCATCTTGTCCGTGACGAGGTGGTGCAGCTTGAGCATGTAGATCACGCCCACCACGACGCGCTGGGCGAACGGTTCGCCGGTCATGCCGTCGTAGAGCACCGTCTTGCCGTCCTCGCAGATCCAGGCGGCGTCGCCCTCCTCCTTCTCCTGCTGGACGCGCGCCTTGCGCAGGTACTCGTCGATCTCGTACTCCTGCACGCCGTCGAACACGGGCGTCGCGGCGTGGAAGTTCAGCAGGCGGCAGGCGAGGCCGAGGTAGGTCTCGAACAGCTGGCCGAGGTTCATGCGCGACGGCACGCCCAGCGGGTTCAGCACGATGTCCACCGGCGTGCCGTCCGGCAGGAACGGCATGTCGCAGCTCGGCAGGATGCGGGAAATGCAGCCCTTGTTGCCGTGGCGGCCGGCCATCTTGTCGCCCACCGAGAGGTTCTTCTTGTCGACGAGGTACACGCGCACGCTCTTCACCACGCTGCCGTCGTTCGGCAGGTCGTCGAAGTCCGAGTCGGAGCTGTCGACCGCCGCGTCCGCAAGCTCCGCGAAACGCGGGCGGAACGGGCTGATGATCGCCTCGATCTTGTCGGCGACCGGGCTCTCCTCGATCTGGTAGTGGTCGTGGGCCTTCGCGAGCTTGGAGAGCAGCGTCTTCGTGATCTTGCGCTGCTTGGGCACGAGGATCTCGTTCGTGTTGGCGTCCTTGATGTCCAGCGTCACCTTGTCGCCGAGCAGGACGTTCGACAGCGCCGTCGTGAGCTCGCCCTCCAGCTTCGCGCGCGCCGCCGCGCGCTTCTTCTCCGCCTCGCGCTGGGCTTTCGCGCGGCGCGACGGCTTGTCGCCGTCCTCGCCGGCGCCCGGACGCGCGCCGTCCTGCGACGTCGTCACCTTCACCGCCATCACCACGCCCGTGGTGCCGGGCGGCACGACGAGCGACGTGTCGCGCACGTCGGCCGCCTTCTCGGCGAAGATCGCGCGCAGCAGCTTCTCCTCGGGGGAGAGCTCGGTCTCGCCCTTCGGCGTGACCTTGCCCACGAGGATGTCGCCGGGATGCACCTCCGCGCCCACGCGCACGATCGTGATTTCCTCGGCGCCGAGCTTCGTGTCGCGCGCGCCGCAGTCGAACGTGACGATGTGGAGCGACGTGAGCACGTCCTCGCGCACGAGGCGCTCGTTCACGAGGATGGCGTCCTCGAAGTTGTAGCCGCGCCAGCTCATGAACGCCACGAGCAGGTTCTTGCCGAGCGCGAGCTCGCCCTGGTCGGTGGCGGGGCCGTCCGCCAGGCAGTCGCCCTTCTGCACCTTCTGGCCGTGCTTGACGATCGGCTTCTGGTTGAAGCACGTGCCGGCGTTGCAGCGGCGGAACTTCTGGAGCTTGTAGCGCCTGACGCCCTTCTTCGCCTCCTTGTCGAAGTCGTACTTCGCGGAATCGGCGGGCTCGGGGTCGACGCCCTGCGGCAGCTTGCCGTCCGCCGTCACGAGGATGACGGACGACGAGACGTACGCGACCACGCCGTCCTCCTCGGCGCACACGATCACGCGCGAGTCCTTCGCGGCCACGCCCTCGAGGCCCGTGCCCACGTACGGACGCTCGCTCTGCAGAAGCGGCACGCCCTGGCGCATCATGTTCGCGCCCATGAGCGCGCGGTTCGCGTCGTCGTGCTCAAGGAACGGGATGAGGCCCGCGGCGATGGAAATCACCTGCATCGGCGCCACGTCCATGTACTGCACCGCGCTCGCCGGCTTGTCGCAGAACTCCTTCCGGTAGCGGCACGTCACCCGCTCCTCCGCGAACGTGCGGTCGGACTTGAGCGGCGCGTTCGCCTGCGCGATCACGTACTGCTCCTCCACGTCGGCGGGGAGATACTCGATCGTGTTCGACACCTTGCCGTTCTTCACCACGCGGTACGGCGTCTCGATGAAGCCGAAGCGGTTGATGCGCGCGTAGAGGCCGAGGGACGAGATGAGGCCGATGTTCGGGCCTTCCGGCGTCTCGATCGGGCAGATGCGGCCGTAGTGCGAGGGGTGCACGTCGCGCACCTCGAAGCCCGCGCGGTCGCGGGAGAGGCCGCCGGGGCCGAGGGCCGAGAGACGGCGCTTGTGCGCGAGGCCCGAGAGCGGGTTCGTCTGGTCCATGAACTGCGAGAGCTGCGACCGGCTGAAGAAGTCCTGCACGTGCGCGGAGAACGTCTTCGAGTTGACGAGGCGCTGCGGGGTGAGCGGACCCTGGTTCGACGAGTCGTGGAGCGTCATCCGCTCGCGGATCAGGCGCTCCGTGCGCGCGAGGCCCACGCGGCACTGGTTCTCCAGCAATTCGCCCGTGGTGCGCACGCGGCGGTTGCCGAGATGGTCGATGTCGTCCACCTGGTCCTTGCCCATGAAGATGCGCAGCAGGAGGCGGATCGCCTCGATCACCTCCATGCCGGTCTCGTGCAGCGTGCGGAGCTCCTCGGGGATCTGCCCCGTGAGGCCGAGCTTCTTGTTGATCTTGTGGCGGCCCACGTAGCCGAGGTCGTAGTGCGCGAGCTCGAAGAAGAGCTTGTGCATCATCTGCTTCGCGTTCTGCGCCGTGGGCGGGTCGCCCGGACGCATCCGCTTGTAGATGTCCTTCAGCGCGTCCTCCTCGTTGTGGATGCCGATCTTCGCGTCCTCGCGCAGCGTCTTGATCAGCGTGCCGCCGTCCACGGCCACGTCCACCACCTCCACCGTGCGGATGCCGGCCGCCGCCAGCTGCGCCATCATTCCGGGCGTGCAGGGATCGTAGCGGCGGGCGATCACGGCCTGCGAGTCCGTATCGACCTTGTCTTCCTTCATCACGAGCGCATGCAGCTCGTCGTCCGTCCACTTCCGGCCCGTCTCGAGCGTCTTGAAGTCGTAGAAGAGCTTGAGGATCGACTCGTCCGACCCGTATCCGAGCGCGCGCAGGAGCGTCGTCGCGAAGAATTTCCGGCGGCGGCGGCGCTGGTCCATGAAGCACCACATCACGTCGTTCGTGTCGAACATGATCTCGATCCAGCTGCCGCGGTCCGGGATGATCCGGACCGAAAGAAGCGACTGGCCGTTGGCGTGCGTCGTGCGCTCCGTGGAGATGCCGGGGCTGCGGTGCAGCTGGCTCACGATCACGCGCTCCGCGCCGTGGATCACGAACGCGCCGTCCTCCGTCATCACCGGAATCTCGCCGAGGAACACGTCCTCGTCGCGCACGTCCTCGCCGTCCTTCAGGCGGAAGGTCGCGTACAGCGGCTTCGCGTACGTCTCGCCCTCGTACAACGCCTGCTGGTACGTCCACTTCGGCGCCTGGAACTCGTATTTCACGAAGTCGAGCACGTAACGCCCGTCGTAGGATTCGATCGGGAAGATCTCGTGGAAGATCGCCTGGAGGCCCTTCTCCTCGCGCTGGGCGGGCGGCACGTTCTCCTGGAGGAAGTCGTTGTACGACTTCGTCTGAATCTCGATCAGGTCCGGCGGGTCGTAGACGTTCTGCAGACGCCCGAACACCTTGCGTTCAGCTTTCATTGGCTTACCTTTCAGTTCTCACTGATGTTACTCTTAAACTTTTTTGCCTCACCGCGAATGAAGTGTGGTAAGCGACCACTTTGTTAACTGTTTCAGCGGTGAAGTTGAAAGTATAGCAAAAAATGGGGCCTGGGGCAAGGGGGCAAAATGAAAAATTTTTATCGGCGCGGGGTTCGGAAATTTGACGTACTTTCGCGGAACGGGCGCCTCACTTGCCCCCATCCCGCACGAGTTCGCCGAACGGGGCGAGGAGCTTGTACTTGTTGCGCCAGGAGGTATACATGATGCCGGTGCAGCCGGGCGTGCGCGTGCAGGTCTCCAGCCACGCGCGGCAGTTGTCGAGGTCGTCCGCGTCGTAGTACGCCGCCGCCTGCGTGCGGAAGCCGCGCTCGGCGAAGAACGGCATCGATATGTCGCGCTTCTTGCCGTACCAGCAGCTGATCACGAGGTCCTTGGGGATGAGGGCCCAGGAGCCCGCGAACGTGCCCTTGCAGGCGTAGTAGTTGTCGTGCGCGTTGTGCGCGGGGTCGAGCATGTCGCTCCACACGTAGATCTGCGCGTCGGGACGCACGGCCTTGATGATCGCGCGCTGGCGCGTGAGGCATTCGCCGAGCTGGTGCGCCATGTCGAGGCCGCGCGCCTGGCAGAGCGGACACGTCCCGCCCGCGCGGATCTCGTCCATCGAGAGGAACCACTTGCGCGGGTTGAGCGCCTCCTTCACGGCGGCGGCGGACGTGCGGTAGTAGTCGTAGAGCGCCGGCG
>ONRL01000062.1 GCA_900320225.1 uncultured Lentisphaerota bacterium | reverse complement strand
CGCGCTCACCGTCGTGGCGCAGGGCGAGGGCGTGCGCGTCCCGGACCATGCGTGGACGCGCCGCCTGATCGCGGCCTGCGGCGGCGCGCTGCGCGTGACGAGCGCGAACCTCTCCGGCCAGCGCGCGGCCACCGACGCGCCGCAGGCGCTCGCGGACGTGGGGCTGTCGGCCGACCTCGTGGTGGACGACGGCGTTTCGCCGGGCGGCGTGCCGTCCACGGTCGTGCGCATTTCGCCCGACGGCTCGTCGGAAATCCTCCGCCCCGGCCCAATTTCATTTTAGCCACAAAGAACACAAAGAGCACAAAGGGTACAAGGAGATCATGTTTATGGAAAGCCTTTCATCCACGCAAAAATATCTTGATGAAATCACGCGGTTGCTGGCGCGGATCGAGCGGGAGGAGGCGCCGCGGCTCGCGGCGGCGTCCGACGCCGTGGCGGACGTGATCTGCCGCGACGGGCTGGTCTTCACGTTCGGATGCGGGCATTCGCACCTGCCGTGCCTCGACACGTTCTACCGCGCGGGCGGGCTCGCCTGCGTCTCGCCGATGCTGGATGACGACCTCATGCTGCATAACGGCGCGGCGAAGTCGAGCCGGATGGAGAAGATGCCCGGCATCGCGTCCGAACTCTTCCGCCGCTACGGCCCCACGCCCAACGACCTCGTGGTGGTGATCTCCGCGAGCGGCAAGAATGCCGCGCCCGTCGAGATGTGCCAGTGCGCGAAGGCGGCGGGCGTGAAGCTGGTCACGGTTTCCTCCTCGGCCTACGTGGCGGATGGCGCGCAGCTGCTCGCGCTCGGCGACGTCGCCATCGACTGCAAGGTGCCGCATGGCGACGCGGTGATCGACGTGGGCGCGGCGAAGATGGGCGGGCTTTCCACGTACGCCTCGCTCTTCATCCTCAATTCGATCCTCATCGACGGCGCGCAGAAGGCACTGGCGCGCGGCGTGACGCCGCCGGTCTATGTGAGCGGAAACGTCGAAGGCGGCACCGCGCGGAACGCCGTGCTGGAGGAACGCTACTTCGGAAGGGTGAAGAACCTGTGAGCCGCGTCTGCGTAATCGGTTTGGCGGGGACGTCCGCGTTCCTGCGCGTGCCGCGTTTCCACGCGGGCGGGGAGACCGTGCATGCGGACGCGCTTCACGTCGAATACGGCGGCAAGGGTTTCAACCAGGCCGTGGCGGCGGCGCGCTGGGGGGCGAAGACGTCCTTCCTCGCGGCCGTGGGCGCGGCGGACGCGGGACCGATGGGCGCAGTGCTGGACGGCGAGGGCATTACGCACCGGCTCGTCGTGAAAAAAGGGGCGTCGGCGTACGCGGCGATCCTCACGGATCCGTTGGGCGAAACGCGCGTGACGGTGTATCCGGGCGTGCGGCTGGAGGTCGCGGACGTCGAGGCGTTCGAGAGTGAAATTGCAGCGGCGGAAATTCTCCTGCTGACGAATGAGGTGCCGGAGGCTGTGAACGTGCGGGCGGTCGAGCTCGCGGCGTGCCACGGGACGAAGGTGATCTTCAATCCGGCGCCGGCGCGTCCGCTGCCCGAGTCCATCCTGCGCGGCGCGTGGCTCTTCACGCCGAACGCCTTCGAGACGGCGGGGCTGGAGGCGAACCGGAACGTGGTGGAGACGCGTGGCGGGGAAGGGTGCTTCATCCGCGCGACGGGGCGTCTGGTGCCGGCGGAGCCGGTTGACGCGGTGGTCGATACGACGGGAGCCGGCGACACCTTCAATGGCGTGCTCGCGGCGGAGCTGGCCGGCGGTGCCGAGATGGAGCGTGCCTGTGCCGCCGCGAACGCCGCCGCCGGTCTGAGCGTGACGAAGCGTTACGTTCTGCCGTCCATACCGCATTTGACAAAGCGGTTCAGGCTTTCGTAAACGTTGACTATGGTGAAACCCGGTATGTCGAAAGTTCCATGGAGCTTGAAAGGAAGCGCGGCATGAAGCACATGTTTCTTAAAGTTTTCGCTTGCGCGCTCGCCGCGCTGGCCTGCATGGACCTGTCGGCCGTGCCGGACGAGGTTTCGTATTCGCGCCAGCGCCTGTTCTCGGGCTTTGACGGAAAGACGTGCAAGATCCAGCCGTCCATCGCCACGGACGGTTCGGGCACGGTGCTGCTCGCGTGGCAGAACCTGCTCCTGACCGGCAGCGATGTGTTCTACGGCGAGTCGATGGCGAAGTCGACGGACGGCGGCAAGACGTTTGCCCCGGGCGTCGACCAGAAGATCTTCGCCGACACCTGGGAGGAGAAGATCCGCACGACCTACTACGGGACCGTCAACTACAGCAAGAGGAGCCGCCGCTGGTACGGCCTCGGCGCGGCGCAGCGCTATGTGAACGACAAGGTGCCGATGCTCAAGTCCGTGGACGGGCGTCCGGCGACGTTCCCGATGTACTACACGGTCGATCCGGAGAAGGGCGAATTCACCTCGCGTCACGAACTGCAGGTGCCGTTCGAATACGCGCGCACGCTGCCGTTCGGTCAGAAGCTCGAGTGCGAGAATGGCGACCTGCTCGTGCCGTTCTACGTGATCCCGCAGAAGAACGACGCCAACCACAAGAGCTACTGCGTGGTCACGCGCTGCCGGTTCGAGGGCGACATGCTGAAGGTGCTCTCGGCCGGCACGCCGCTCGCCGACGACACGTACCCGCGCGGCATCGGCGAACCGTCGCTCGCGAAACTGAACGGCAAGTACTACCTCACGCTGCGCACGGACGTGCAGGGACTGTGGTCGGAGAGCGACGACGGAGTGACGTTCTCGAAGCCGCGGCCGTGGCGCTGGGACGACGGCTCGCTCCTCGAAAACTACAACACGCAGCAGCACTGGCTGCGTCCTGACGGCGCGCTCTACCTCGCCTACACGCGCCGTGGCGCGCACAACGACCATGTGTTCCGCCACCGCGCGCCGATCTTCATGGCGAAGTTCGACCCGGCGCGCGGGTGCCTCGTGCGCGCCACGGAGAAGGTCCTCGTGCCGGAGCTCGGCGCGCGGCTCGGCAACTTCAACGTGATCGACGTCGCGCCGGACGAGTCGTGGCTCATCACCGCCGAGTGGATGCAGCCCCTGGGGTGCGAGAAGTACGGCAGCGACAACTCGCTCTGGCTCGCGCGCGTGAAGTTCAAGGTGGGCAAACCGTCCCGCGGCGCCCTCTGTCTCACGTTCGACGACCGCCACTTCGCGAACTGGCAGCGCGCGCGGGCGGTGTTCAAGAAACACGGCGCGCACGCGACGTTCTTCGTCTACGGGGCGATCGACGCGTCCGCCGCCGCCGCGATGCGGACGCTGCGCGCGGACGGACATTCGCTCGGCCTGCACGGCTTCACGCACGCGCGAGCGGCAAGCCTGCTCGGAAAACTGGGCGCGGAGGGGTATCGCGCCGCCGAGATCGCGCCGCAGCTCAACGCCGCGCACGCGCAGGGGCTGGCAGTCCGCAACTGGGGCTATCCGATGAGCCAGCGCAACGCCGAGACCGACGCCGTGCTCGGACGGGATTTCGCGCGGATGCGGACGGGCTGCTGCTGGCGGAAGGGAAAGCTTTTGGACGACCCGATGAAGGCGCATGACGAACTCTTCGTGCCGATGGCGGAGGCGCACCGGCACACGCTTTTCTTCGGCACGCCCGTGCCGTCGTGCGCGGAGGGGTGGCTGGAGGACGTCACAGGCGCGCTGGAGCGCGCGCGCGACCGCGACGAGGTGCTGGTGCTCTACGCGCACGACATCACCGCGGACGACGCGAAGAAGGACCCGCACAACGTCACGAGCGGCCAGCTTGACGCGATCCTCACCCGCGCCGCAGAGCTCAACATTCCCGTGGTCGGCTTCGACGAGCTTGATTCCATTCGGCGGTAGGGAACTGCTGGGACTACTGGGATGGCTGCGACGGCTGGGATCGCTCACGGGTTACCATTGGGGTGATAGGGGCGTGCAGGCACGCGCCTTTCCCGTGGTAGGGCGCGCTCGCCGAGTGCCCCGCCCGGCGCGAAAACCGCCGTGTGTGAAGGATCGCGGGATACGAGGGGGCTGGTACATTTTTGTGACATTCATTTTACAGTTTTACCTCTAGTTATCTGCCGTGAAAGGTGCTATTCTTTTGCGTACGCACCCGTAGGTGTGCTTCGATGGTTTGGGGCGCGCGGACGTGCAAAAATGGAGAGCAGAATCGTGAAAGGGAAAGCGAAAGCACAACTGGGACGACTGGGACAACCAGTAGGGCTTCTTATCAGCCACTTGTCGCAGATGTCTCACCAGTCGCAGTTGTCGCAGTTGTCGCAGATGTCTCAGTTGTCGCAGATGTCGCAGTTGTCCCATAATCCCCACCCACCTCACCCATCTTACCCACCCTCACTCACCTCACCCACCCCGCAAAGGAGGCCTTGCCAATGCCTGATATCCCCAAGATCGTATTGCCGCATGGCGGCTACCGCAACTTGATCGTGTACAAGAAGAGCGACGTGATCTATCAGGGCACGGTCATGTTTTGCCGTCGGTTCCTTCCGGCGCGTGGCGATCGCACGGTCGATCAGATGGTCCAGGCAGCTCGTAGCTGCAAGCAGAACATCGCCGAGGGCAGTGCGGCAAGCGGTACCTCGAAAGAAACCGAAATCAGGCTCACCAACGTTGCGCGCGCCACGCTCGACGAACTGATCGAAGACTACTGCGATTGGCTGAAGGCACACAATTCCGTTATCTGGACGGCCACGGATGAAAAATCGCGGGCAGCGCGGGGGTTCGCGGTCAGGAACGCCGATTGGGAGAATTGGAAGCCGCTCTTTACAACCCGCCCACACGAAACGCTTGCCAACCTGATGCTGACGGTCTGTCACCAGACCCGCTATTTGCTCGACAAGATGATTGAGCGGCAGGAAGAGGATTTCAAGAAGTTCGGGGGCGTCCGCGAAAGAATGCACGCCGCGCGAACCGCCATCCGCGCCGAGGATTGGGACAAGGGGCTTTATTCGCGGCTCGACGGCGCGAAGACCGCCACAGAGCTGGATGCGCGTGCGGCAGAGATGAGAAGCGCCATCACCCGCACGATTGCGAGTATCAAGCGAAGGAAAGGCTGGGCTTGATGAGACAACTGCGACGGCTGGGACAACTGCGACGGCTGGGACAACTGCGACGGCTGGGACTACAGGGACGATTGCCCATCAGCCACCAGTCGCAGATGTCTCAGTTGTCGCAGATGTCCCATGTCGCAGATGTCCCATCCCACTCCTCCCCCTCTCCCCCTCTCCTCCGCCCTCCGCCCTCGCTACCTCAGTGCCACACGGTAAGGCCGATTTATGGTATACTCTGCCGTAGCGAAACTCAGAGGTCGAGTCTTGTCCCAAGATCATCTTGCCTCAGAGAAAAAATGACATGCAAAAGATAACCTTAAAAATCTACGGCTGCGCGCTCGCCGCGCTGGTGTGCGCGAGCCTCGCGGCCGCGCCGAAATTCTCGCCCGAGACAAGCTCGCTGTTCGTCGATTTCGAGCCCAACGGCGACGTGCGCGACGTCTGCTGCGGCACCAACATCGGCAACTCGCGCGAGTACTACGACAAGCGCCGCCGCATCACGGGCGACCTGCACGGCCAGGCCCCGCTCATCTGGTGTTGCGCCGCGCTCGCGGAGTACGTGAAGCCGGCGAAGTGATTGAACCACAAAAGAACACAAAGAGCACAAAGTCAAATGAAGGAAAGGTTTCAAGGAATGAAGAGAATAGTGATCGGATTGGGACTGGTGTGTTTGGCCGCCGGGGCGGCCGACATGCGCATGACCTGGACGCTTCTCGACGGCAAGGTCGAGACGGAGACGCGTCCGCTCGCGGAAAAGGACGGCGTGCTTTCGTTCCGCGTGGCGCAGGTCGAGATTCGCGCGAAGGGTGCGAAGCGCCTGGAGATGACGCCCGACTTCGCCACGGCACGGAAGGACGACGCGGGTTACTGGGTGGTGCCCACGGGGCAGTATGGCACGTTCCGCTGCGACAAGGGCGATTACTCGTGCTCGTGGCCGTCGATGTCGATGTTCGGCATGAAGACGCCGGAGAAGACGTGGGTCGCGTTCGTGACGGGGCTCAAGTACTACTTCACGGCGAAGGTGTCGGCGCGGGACGGCGTCTACCGCATGAGCTGCGTGCTCAACGCGGAGCAGTGCGCGGACCCGTACGAGGACTTTTCGATCGAGTACCATTTCCTCACCGGCGACGACGCCGACTACAGCGGCATGGCGCGCGCCTACCGGAAGTACCAGCTCGACCGCAAGGCGATCGTTCCGTTCACGGAGCGCGTGAAGGACAACCCGCTTCTCAAGTACGGCGTGGAGGCGCCGGAGATCCGCATCCGCCAGGCGTGGAAGCCGGTGCCGAGCCCCAAGCCGAACCAGACGCCCGAGGACGAGCCGCAGGTGAAGCAGGTCGTCACGTTCGACCGCGTGCAGGACATCGTGCGCGAACTGAAGAAGCAGGGCGTCGGCAAGGCGGAGCTCTGCCTCGTGGGCTGGAACGTGGGCGGACACGACGGTCGCTGGCCGCAGATCTTCCCCGTGGAGCCCTCGCTCGGCGGCGAGGCGCGTCTCCGCGAGCTCATCAAGATGACGCAGGCGAACGGCTACCAGATCGTGCCGCACGGCAACTGGCGCGACGCGTACCTCATCGCGGACTGCTGGGACGCGGAGTGGACGGTCAAGAACGCGGACGGCACGATCAAGCCCGCGCACACGCAGTGGTGGGGCGGCGGGTGCCCCTACGAGATCTGTCCGCAGCGCGCCTACGAGAAGTTCTGCACGCGCGACCTCTGGCGCATCCGCGCGCTCGGGTTCCAGGGCCTCGGGTACTTCGACACGGTGACGATCCTCCTCGCGCCGAAGTGCGACGACCCGCGCCACAAGTGTTCGCGCGCCGACTCGGCGAAGTGGTGGGGGCGTTGCGCCGCCCTCACGCGCAAGGCGTTCGGCGGCTTCGCGAGCGAGGGGTCGCTCGACCACTTCGCGGGCGAGACGGACTCCGTCCTCTACGCGAGCTTCGGCGACCCGCGCAAGAAGAACAAGGGTCTCGTGGACGGCATGATCCCCGTGTGGCAGATCGTCTACAACGGCTTCATCGTGCAGAACCCGTTCACGACGACCGTCAACTTCACCGCGCAGGACCGCTACTCGCGCCTCAAGTTGCTGGAATACGGCGGCCGTCCGAACTTCTACTTCTACTCGAAGTTCGTCTCGGACGGCACCGACTGCGCGAAGCTGAACTACCTCCAGTACCTCTTCATGGAGAAGCACGAACGCCTCGCCGAGGACGTGTTCTGCACCACGTGGTCCGACGGCTCGCGCCTCGTCACGAATTACGGCAAGGAACCCTTCGCCTACGCGGGTCGCACCATCGTCGCCGAAGACTGGTCGCTCATCAAGCCCTAAGCCAAGCCGCGTTTTCAGGTAGGTGCAAGCAGCGGCTCCAACTCAACCAGCCATGAAAGACAAAGAGATAATCGTGATCGGGAACTCGCTCCGCCTGTCGGAGTGTGAGCTGCTGCATTCGTTCGAGACGTTCGACCCGGCGCAGTGGTCGATCGTGAAGCACACGCCGAAGTGGACGGTGGAGCCAGGGCGTATCGTGGGCGGCGGTCCGGACGAGCCGCACCACGGGCAGATATTCTTCAACGAGCCGGTGAAGGGCGACGTGGTGCTCGAGTTCGACGCTCGCATCCTGCCGCCCTCGTACCATGACATCGTCTGGTTCTGGAACACGCGTTTCGGCGGCAGCCCCGAGCCGTGGAGCGCCGGCTACCTGGGCTGTCTCGGCGGCTGGTATGCGGACATGGCGGGCATCGAGAAGCTGCCCGACTACAAGCCCTCCGCGATCGCGCCGTCGTTCCGCACCGAGCCGGGGCGCTGGTACCACATCGTCTCCGGCTCGCTCGGTTTCGAGCACTTCATCGCCGTGGACGGCAAGCTGGTGACGTACTTCGCCGACGCCGCCGTGCCCGACCCTTCCGAGCCGGGGTATTTCGGCTTCGGGATATTCGAGTCGCACGCCGAGTTCACCCGCCTGAAGGTGTACCGCCCGCATCCGACGCCGCGCCCGCTCGCGTACCTGCCTGGAAGCAAGGTCGGACGTTGAACGCCGAAAGACTGAGGAATTTTCGATGCGGACGGAGCGTTACATCGGGGGAGGGCCGCGCTCCTGCGCGGCCGTATGGAGAGCCGCCGTCCCGGCGGCGTCTTGAAAAATAGGTTTCCGGATTCGCCTTCGGGTATGCGCAATGCAGTTGTGGACGTGAAATATTGATTTGTGATATTTCACGCAAGGGCATGAGCGTTCGTCCGGTTCTTGTCTATGACGGAAGCCTCGATCCGCAACTTTCGGGCAGCGGGTATTTCGCCGCGACGATCGACGCATCCGCGCTTCTTTGCAAGTAACCGCCATCCAATTTCCCATCCTGCTCAGGTCACGAAAGCGGGCGGCCAGGCGCGCGTTCATTGTGTGTCCCGTTGCCGAAACGCGCATGAAATGCTATACTCTACGCCATGGAAAAAGCGGCGACAGACATCTACACGTTCGAAAACCTCCGGAAGAGAGGTTGTTCGTACGTCGACAAGACGGCCGTCTCCGGCGTGAAGATCGTGAGGGAGGCCTGATGAAACGAATGAGGACAATCTGTGTGGCCTGTGTGGTCAGCGCGTTCGCGGCGCATGCGGACGTCGTCGTGCAGCAGAACCTTGTGCTGAAGTACGGCTGGAACGCCGTGTACGTGGAAGTTGCGCCTACGCTGTCCCCGGACGCGGTGTTCGCGCACTGGCCGGTGAAGTCTGTGGGGTTCTACGACCCGGCGTCGTTCCTCGCGACGCGCCAGTTCTCGCAGACCTGGGACTCGCAGGGGTTGTCGATCAACGCCATCGCGATGTGGCACCGCGACTACCCGGAGATTTCGCAGGTGAAGTCGATCCCGGCGGGCACGGTGTGCCTGGTGTGCAGCACGAACACGGAAGACACGGCGGTCGCGCTCGTCGGCGTCCCGGCCGCGCCGCGCATGACGTGGCACATAACAAACACGAACGAGGTCTACAATTTCATCGGCTTCTCGCTCCAGGAAGGCGAGACCGTGAATCCCGGCGACTACCTCAGCGGTTTCGACGGCAATCTCCTCAAGGGCGGATTCTTCAAGCTCTCCGGCCGGAACCCGGACAAGGCGCCGAGCATCACGGAGGTCTATTCGTCCAAGACGGTTTCGGACGGCGACGTCTTGCTCGTCGCCTCCGATGTCCAGAGCGACTGGTCGGGCGTCCTGCACGTCTCGCCGATGACGGGGCTGGATTTCGGGAGCGATTCGTCGAAGGCCACGCTGACCGTCCGCAACGACGGCGAGGACGAACGCACAGTTGCGGTCGCGCTCGAGACATCGGCGTCCTACGGCGACCCGGAGCTGCCGCGTGCGGCCATCCACATCCGCGACGCGGCCGTGGCGCTCACGAATGCGGCGTGGGCTGCGCTCGGACCATCCGGCGCCCCGGTGGCGACCAAGCGGCTTGCCGCCGGGGAGACGTGGAAACTGGAGTTCGGCATTGAACGTTCGTTGTTCGACACCGGCGTCAAGGGCCGGAAATTCGGCGCGCTTTTGCGCGTCACGGACGAGGACGGCGGGTCGAAGATGCGCGTCAACGTGCCGCTGGTCGGCGAGACGTCCGGCGGCACGGCCGCGAACAGGACGTGGCCCGGCGGGCTGTGGGTGGCGGACGTGGCGTTCAACCGCATCCTCGCGCCCGGCGCGGCGGCGGAGACGGAGACGGGCGGCACGGTGAAGCTGCGTCTCCCGATCCACGTCGACGCGCACGGCACGGTGCGGCTCCTCCAGCGCGTCGTGACGGCGGGCGAGGTGGCGGACGACGGAACGTACACCTACCATCTCTATGCCGGCACGGCCAAGATCCCGACGACGGCCCGCCAGGTGATGCGCATCAGCGCGGTGTGCCTGCCGACGGAGATTCCCGTTGTCGAGGCTGCCGGCAGCGTTGGCTCGTTGAGCCAGCCAGGCGGCATCGTGTTCGCGTTTACGGTAGCGGGCGACGGGGCGACGAGCCTCCTGCGGCATCCGCTCCATCCGCGGCACGACGGGCTCCAATGGGACTTCAAGACGCCCGCTCCGAGCGGCGACTTGTTCTCGAACTACAAGGGCGACGTGAAACCGGAGACGTTCTCCGTGCAGAACGAGATCTCGTTCGCGCTCGACCTGAACGGCGGCGAGGCTGCGTGGAACCCGGAGGAGACGAAGAGCGGCAGGGTCACGTGGAAGCTCACGAACCTCATGTGGCAGGGCCCGATCGCGCTCGTGGGCGACATGTCCATCAAGCGCGTCAGCCCGCAGACGGAAATCATTTTGCAGTAAAGGAAGCCACTCATGAACACACTGACAAAGATCGGCGCGCTTGCGCTCGTCGCCTTGACGGCGGCGGGCTGCGCTACGGTAACCTACTCTTCCCCGGGGACGCTGGACGGCGTCGTCGTGAAGGGCGTTGACGGGAAGGTCGGCGAGGCCGTCCTGATCGACACCTCCGGGTTTTACATGTTCTGGGCCATGCCGCTCGTCTCGGGCGACCTCCGGTGGAGCGCCGAGAAGAAGTCCATCGAGGGCGGATCTTCGTTCTTCAAGGACCAGGTCGGCATCGCCGAGCTCCAGTCCGCGCTCCTGAAGATCGCCGAGAGCCGCAACTGCGACCTGGCGGACGTCAACTACTTCGACGGCGACGCGTCATACGCCGGGCTGAGCTACGGCGGTGTCGTGGGTTCGTGCTTCGGCTCGTCGCACATGAGCGTCTCCGCCATTCTCGTGCCGCGCAAGACCGCCAACAAGGAAGGGAAATGAGAATGAACATCAAGTCGCTTGCATTTTTGCCGCTGGCCGCCCTCGCATTCGCGTTCGCCGGTTGCAGTTCCTATTCGGAAATCGCCCGGTGGAAATCCAACGTTCCGATCAACGACGGAGAAGTGCCTGTCGCCACGTTCCTGACGCAGAACTTCTCCTACCAGCTGCTTGGATGCATCCCGCTCTGTACGGGACGTCCGTGGACGCAGGGAACCGAGGAAGTCGTGGACGACTTCAACGTGAAGCCGTTTGCGGACGAGGCCACGCTCGACAACAACCTTGCTTCGCTCAGGCACGCGCTTGACGTGGTCGGTTCGCACCGGATCACGCAGTTGCGGTCCCTCGAGGACGACTGCGCGATGTGGAGCCTTTTGCTGATCAACCGGCACGAGGTGCGCACGCAGTGCATCATCCTGAAGCCCGAACAGAAATGAACTCGAAAGCAGAAAGAGACTGGACAATGAAGAAACTCGTCATCGGAATCATATTCGCGGTCGCGTCAAGCGCGACACTCCCCTGTGCCGCGGCGGGCGCCGCGTTCACCTACCAGGGCGTCATCAAGGAGGTGAGCGGTTTGACGCCCGCGAACAAGAACCGCACGATCGAATTCCGCATCTACGACAGCCCCATGGGCAACAACGCGCTCTGGGGGCGCGCGTACAGCGTGCTCCTGGACGCCAACGGGCTCTTCAACACCGCGCTCACCGACGCGGCGGGCAGCGAGATCGACGGCGTGCCGAGCACCGGCCTTGCGGGCGTCCTCGCCCGCAACTCCGGCACAACGCTCTACATCGGCCTCACGGTGGACAACTCCTCCGGCGAGATCTCGCCGCGCCAGGCGCTCCTCGCCGTGCCGTACGCCATCCATTCGGCGGACGCGGCCGCGGCGAGCGGCGACTTCACGGTGGAGGGAAAGACCACGCTGAAGGGCAACCTCGAGGTGACGAGCGGCACGGTGAGCGCGCAGTCGCTTGAGGCGACGAGCCTCGTCGTGAACGGCAACATCACGGCCAGTACGTCCGGCTCGCTTTCGGGCTACGGCGTCACCCCCGTCGGCGGCATCATCATGTGGAGCGGTTCGCCGGCGGACATCCCGGACGGCTGGGCGCTTTGCGACGGGCGGACGTCCAACGGACGCACGACCCCCAACTTGAGCGGCAAGTTCATCGTCGGCTACAGTTCCTCCGATTCGGACTACAATCCAGTCGGCAAGACGGGCGGCGAGAAGAAGCACACGCTGACGGTCGCCGAGATGCCCTCGCACACCCACAACATGAAATTCAAATCGTACGACCTCGCCGCCTCCTGGAAGGACCAGCGCAACTTCTACACCGTCAGCAAGGGCACTGAAGACCAGACGAAAACAAGTGAATCGGCCGGTAGCGGCCAGTCGCACGAAAACCGCCCGCCGTACTACGCGCTCTGCTTCATCATGCGCGTGAAGTGAGGATCGCCACCGATGAGACGATTGCTCTTGCTGATGATGGCGGTGGCCGTTGCAGGCACGGCCAGCCTGGCGCGGGCGGAAAATCCCACGTATGTGCTCGGCGTGCCGGGCGCGCCGACGATGTGCCTCTCCGCAGACGCCGGGGACAATCCATGGCTCGCGGCGAACAACGCCTGCCCGGCGATGTCCATCGCCGCGACGACGGGCGGCGTCTCGCGCGTCGTGGACGTCGACGCGCAGCGGTTGAAGCTCGCGTCCGCCGAGGCGGGTTTCCCGTTCGAGCGCGCGAAACCCGACTACTACCTCGCGGACGTCATCGAGCCGCCGGAGGAAGTCGACTGGGCAGCCACCTACGCCGCCTACCTTGAACGGCCGGAATCCGAGCGCGCGAACTTCATCTTCGACGACGACGGCCGCCGCGTGTTCGCCGTGAAGGGCGGGACGATGAACTTCACCTGGGTGCTCGCCGACGGCACGCGCCGTCCGATGACTTACACCGTCTCGCTCTCCTGTTCGGGGCGCCCCCGGCGCATCTACTGGACGGACTACCCGTACAACGCCCCCGGCGTCGACCTCACCGGAAAGTTCGTGAAGTTCTTCGGGAACGACGAGATCCTGACGATCCGCTACGGATGCGTCACGAACTCCGCCGGCGGCATTCCGATGGTCGTCACGAACAAGGTTGTGAGCGGACTCTACGTCGACCCCTCCACCAAGACGCTCTACGCCTACGGGCAGCTGCAGGGGCAGGCCGTGATGGCCTACTACGACACGGGAACCTTCGACCGTCTCCTCCACGTGCAGGTGGTGGAGGTGTGCCGTCCGCAGGTGAACCGACTGAAGGGCGAGATCGGACTCGCCCTCAGGCCTGACGGGCGCGGCTACGACGTCTCCGGGCTTCGCGCCCGGCCGACGTACGTGTCGACTACGGACAACAGGGGCGACTACTACTACCAGCACCAGGGAAAGTATTCGTACAGCCCCAAGCACGGCAACGTCTATCCGCTCCGTCCCACGAAGGACGCCCCGTGGAACATGGAGGTCTACTGGATGGAGAGGGACGAGATGGAGGTGGACTGGCCGTTCGAGCTGGACCAGTACGCGTGCGACTGGCCCGCCGACGCCACCGTCTTCGTGCGCGGTGGCGGCGACGGGGGGCGTCCGATCTACGTGCCGTCCGACTACTCGGCGTCGCTCATGAGCTACCAGGATCCGGAGGGGCACGCCCGCGCCGTCGAGTCGGACGGCACGTTCAAGACGTTCGGCGAGGGCTGGTCGCTCCTCAAGCTCACGACGGACGACAACGTCTGGTTCGTGCCCGTCCATTCGATCTTCCGCACCAACACGGACTACTTCACGCTCGAGCCCGGGGAGATCCGCGTGGGACGCGAGCTGCAGTTGCGCGGCGGCAGCGTGGCGGGAACGGCGCCGGGCTTCGCGCCGGCGTGCGATCCGTCAAGCCCCGGCTACATCTACGAGGCCGTATCCGATCCCGTGTGGAACCCGAACATCTACTCCGCCCCGCAACCCGACAACGCGGGCGCGTCTTCCACGAACGCCTTGTCCTCCGCATCCGGCGACGGTACCACCAACACCTACGAATCGGTCATTTACGCGGTGAGCGCGAAGGGGAGTCCCGAGATCGAGGTCTGGTGGAACACCACGATCCAGCATGAGGACATGCCGAAAGCCCTGACGATCCCCACCCTGCCGCAGGTGTATTCCATCCGTTGGCCGCAGGACGACGAGACGCCGCAGATCGTCCTCGCCTCGCAGCTCGGCAGCGCAAGCGAGTCGCTGTACTCGCACAACGGCGGGTTGTACCTCTCGGACACGAATGCATGCGCCGAACTCCCCGCGCGTAAGTTCTTCGACGACTTCAACGGCGGAACGGTCATGTTCTGGATGAAACCCGATGTCGGCTTCTCGGGCGAAGGCCAGGCTTCCGTCGTCTCGTTTGCAGACAACAACGGCAGGTCGTTGACCATCGACCTCAACGTCTCCGGTTCTGCGACCAACGTCGTGTTCAGATATTCGGGGGCGACGGAGACGGAGAAGGCGTATTCGTTCAATGCGAACAGCCCTGGCTGCGGCGAGTGGTGCCATGTCGCCGTTACGGTCGAGTCGAACAACATGGACCAGGGCAAGCTCACCTTTTACGTCAACGGGAAGAAACCTGCCGCACTGGCCACGTTGAGCAACCAATCGCTGCTTTACTGGCTTTTGTCGTATCCGCAGTCCGGGCCGCATGCGGGCGTGATCGGCGCACGGGGCGAAACGCCTGCCCGAAAGGGTGTCGCCATGGGCGAGCTGTTGACGTGGAACCGCGTGCTGACGGCCAGCGAGATCGCCGAGGAAATGCGCAAGGCGCACACTGGGCGCGAGAACCATCTCACCGCATGCTATTCGTTTGTCGAAGGCAGGGACCTGGATGTCACCGGTACGGACGACCGGATGTTCACGGACAAGGTGCTCGGCACCGTCTGCAGGGCCCACGCGTGCCTTCTGGAGGAGAACGGCCCGCCCGCGATGGGGAACGGCGTCATCGACGCGGACGCGGACACGACTCCCAGGGTGTATGTGCAGAACGAGTCGGACAAGACCGGCTACAACCCGAACGAGGAGCACGCGATCGTGCGGGCGGGCGCGGGCGGCTACGTGGCGTGGGCGCTCCGCACCGACCTCAACTCGGAGTTGTCGTCCGCGCCGGGCGTGCTCGTCGAGTACGTGAAGGACGGGCGAAAGGCGATGCAGTGGCTCGGCGTCGTGGTCACGAACAGCGTCTATCCCGAGCTCGCGGGCGACTGCGTGGCGGGCAAGGCGTTCCCCGGCCCGCACCCGATCGACTTCTTCGACGATCCGTGGTGCCCCGAGGATTCGTGGGACGAGCCGGTGACGACGGCGCCCGCCTTCCGCGACCGCAAGAACCAGCTCTGGGCGCGCGCCGCCGGCACGGCGACGATGCGCATGTACTACCGCATGCAGGAGGGCTTCGCGTTCCCTGCCCTCGACCGGGCGAACTGGCCCAAGATCGGCGCGGCGGTTCCGTGGCTCTCGCTCCTGGGCGGTTCGCCGACGTCTTCCGCGGCCCTTTCCGCCAAGCCGCATCCGTGGACGTGGCGCGTGACGTGGCCGGAGAACGTTCCCGAAATCGAGATCGGCCGTACGCTCACCGTCGCGGCGTCGGGCCTCCCGGAGGTGTGGAACTGCAAGTCCGTGGGCGTGGTGTGGCCGGCGACGGACGCCGCGCGCGACGCGACGGCGGTCCTCTTCGACCCCACGGTGGCGCAGGCGAGCGGCTTCCCGAAGACGACCTATGCGACCGTCGCCGACGCGATCGCCGACCTCGGCATCAAGCAGGGCGCGGGCGGCAACGGGACGCTGCGCAAGGGGCGCTGGACGTTCGACGGGCTGCCGCCGTCCATCTCCAAGCGGTTCTACCTCGACACGACCGCGGACGTCACGCGCTGCCTGAAGCTCGAGGGCGAGCAGGAGGACAATGCCGCCGGCGTCTCGCTCCTCCACGTGAACGTCCTCAACGATTCCGAGCGCGAGACGCTCTCCGCGCTCCTCGACAAGACGGCCTCGACCGCGGGCCAGCAGGCGTGGCGCACGGCCATCGCCGCGCTCGCGAAAAATTGCGTGAAGCCGAGCCCGCACAGGACAGTCTCCGCTTCCGAAGACTGCGTCGTGTACGAGCCGCGCGACCACTACGCGCTCTTCACGATGGGCGCCACGAACTACGTCACGCTCATCGAGAACGACTCCACCAACGCGCTCATGAACATCGCCGCGGGCGATCCGATCTCGATGCATCTCATAAAGGTCGTCCCCAGGTACTACACGGGCCGCGTCGTCACGCGCGAGGACCCGCTCAACCTCCTCTCGCAGCAGCTTTCGATCATCTACGGCGAGGCGTTCGCCGGCGAGCCGGAGCAGTACGTCTTCGAGTGGCGCAAGTGCCGTCCGCACGCCGACGGCTCCGTGCCGAAGGACTTCGACGGCGAGTATACGCAGAAGTTCGAGCCGACCGCCGGCCTCACGCGCTTCACGATCGGCCACCAGGGCGACACGCTCGCCAACATGGTGAACACGTACTACGCCGTCCGCTACCGGGCCAAGGACGCGAATTCGCCCGCCTACGCGGCGATGGGCGACGCGTGGTCGGAGTGGACCGATCCGCCCGCGCTCGCGGAAGGGTGGGTGCAGCGCGTCCTCAACAACGTGACGCCGTTCGCGCAGCGGATGCGCGACCTCGTGGAGAACGAGGCCGAGACGCCCGTCTCCATGATCCGCCAGGCCGGCAAGCCCTACGAGGGCGACATTGCGCTCAACAACGACAATCTCGCGTCCGTGGGCCTCGTCCAGCTCTACGAGACGTTGCTCTCCAAGGCCGAGTCGATGTCGCTCCAGATGGGCATCGACGACGCCGACGCGAACAAGCAGCTCCAGCTCGCCGTCGCCCGCCTCGCCGACCTCTACAACACGCTCGGCGACGAGGCGTACGTTGACGCGCTGAACCCGACGATCGGCTTCGGCGCGAACTTCGACAACACCGAGATGACCGGCTTCGAGCTCGACTACGGCGCGCTCTCGTCGGCGCTTTTCGCGTTCGACAACCAGGTGCCGACGCTCCTCGACGAGGAACTGGCGCTTCTCCGGGGCCGCAGCGGCGACAACGCGCCGTCCACGCACATCTCGCCGTACTACAACCGCCTCGTCTGGAACTTCACGAAAGGCATCACGGCGGGCGAGGTGGCGTATGCGGTCAACTACGACATCAGCGGCAACAACAAGGGCACGATCGACGAGAACGACGCGGCCGACATGTTCCCGCAGGGACACGGCGACGCGTACGGCCATTACCTCTCCGCGCTCTCCGGCTACTACCGCCTCCTCCGCAACCCGTACTTCACGTGGGGCGAGCCCGCGATGGGCGAGATGGTGGTGGCCGACGCGGTGGTGAACGTGGACTACTACGACGAGGCGCAGTTCGCGAAGGCCGCCTACAACGTGGCGAAGGTGGCGGCGGAGACCGTGGACCGCACGGCGCGCAAGGCGTATCGCGACAACGGCGGCGCGACGGGCGCGGGTTACCTCGACAGCGAGAAGACACGCAACTTCGGCTACGGCGAGTGGGCCTCCCGCGGCGGCTTCGGGGCGCTCTGCAACTGGGCCGTGGGCAACGCGCTCCTGCCGGAACAGCCCAAGAGCGGCAAATACTGGCGTTACCGCTTCACGGGCGGCGAGGACGCCATCGGGGTCGAATTCGACGAAGATGACGCCCCGTCTCTTTCGGTGAAAGGCCCTTGGACCGTCGAGTTCCAGATCATGCCCGAAGAGACGGGCGAGTCGGCTCCTGACTCACGGCATCAGACGCTCGTCACGCTTGATTCCACGGTCAACCGCCTTCAGTTCACCCGCGATGCCACGACGGGCGCGGTGTCGGCATCCCTCTACGAGCTTGTGCCGGTTACGAATCTCTTGCAGTGCGCCTACTACTTTTACACCAATTCCGTGGACTGGACCGAGGTGGAGGACGAGGACTTCTCGATCGTCTTCTTGCGCGTCGACACCAACCAGTATGCCTGCGTGTTCACCGGGAAGGGCGCGCCGATTGCCTTCCCCGAGGGCTACGCGCCCGGCTCCATCGCGGAATTCGAGGCCGATCCTCCGCAGTTCGACGGTTGGGGGTGCCTGAGGCAGTTCGAGCTCCAGGAAGAGGAGAACGGTCCGGTGGAAATCTATCCCGGCATGGTCGCATACGAGGCAGAGGCGATTGAGTACGTCGTCGGCGGCGCGGCGAATGCCGTCGTCGACATCGGCGTGGCGCCGGCCGGGCAGAACACGCTCGTGGCTCTCCGGCGGAGGGAAGTCGGCTCGTGTGAGGCGGTTCTCGTCGATCAGTCGGGCTCGGCCGCCGGCTTGGCCCAGTTCTCCGGCAGTTTCGCGATTGACTTCGCCCACGGCCGCATCGTCCTTGGCGGCGAATCCTACGCGGGCGAGATCGGGGAGTTCCGGCTCTGGGACGGTGCCGCGCGGACAAACGCCGAGCTCGGCGGCAAGCGCGAATTCGTCTCGCCGCTTTCCGACGGCCTCGCGCTCTACCTGAGGCCGATCAGCGATTCCTCCGCCGCGCCCGCGCAGCTTGCCGACGACGGTGAGCCGACAGTCTTGTGGACCGTCTACGGCGGCGCGTGGATCGCCGCGCGGGAGAGCGGGATGAACATCGCCTTCGAGGACGAGGGCCTCACGCGCATCGACCGCTCGACCGTTCCCGAGCTTGCCTCGCTCGCCTCCCTCATCCCCGCGATCCAGAAGAAGGTGGACCAGATGGACGCGGGACTCAATCCGCTCGGACTCGCCACCGGCGCGATTCCGTTCGACATCACGCCGATCGGCGAGGGCGACGACGCGAAGACGCACTTCGAGCAGATCCGCGAACGCGCGGGCACGGCGCTTGCGAACGCGCGCAAGCTGCTCGACAAGGCCCAGACCATGGGCTCGCACGTGCGCATGATGCAGGAGTCGCAGTTCTCCCGCGAGAACCAGCTCGAGAAGATGGAGCAGGAGGCGAAGAGCAAGCTGATCGAATACTACGGCTATCCGTACGAGGGCGACATCGGCCCCGGCGGCACCTATCCGCAGGGCTACGACGGCCCGGACCTCTTCAACTACGCCTGGATGGAGCCGACGCGCTACGGCCTCAAGGACAAGGAGGACGTCCAGTCCGTCACCACCAACATCTACGTCCGCGACGTGGCCAAGTTCCGCGACGCAACCGCCGTCCTCATCCCGAACTTGGGCGAGACGAGTTCGTTCATCACCCTGAAGTACGAAAAATCCGCAAGCGGCATCATACTGAAGCCCGCGAACGTCACCGGCAAGCGCCGCGCCCAGGGGAAGATACAGGACGCGATGGGCACGTTCCTCTTGGCCTATCGCGGCTTCAAGTCGTCGTTGGAGAAATGGGAGATCGCCACCGACGCCTTTGAATACAAGGTGAAAGTCATCGAGCGTTCCGCCGCGTTCCACACCATCAAGCAGGCGCTGGAGACCGCCAGGTCGTCCTTCAACCTCGCGCGCGCCATCCAGTCTTCCAGTCTCACCATCGCGCTCAATGCGCTTGAGAACGTAGAGGCGCTCACGGACGAACAGGCGGCCGCGCTCAGCCAGGCGGTTCCCGGCATCCAGGGCGCGGGGATGACCGTGGTCGTCGATCCGCGCGCGTTTGCCGACGCCGCCACGGGGGTCGCCCGCACCGCCGCTCTGGGCGCGCTGAAGGGATCCCAGGTCACCGCCAAGAACGCGCTCGCGATCTTCGAGGCCCAGAAGGCCGCCTTCGACTTCGCCATTGGCGAATACGACATCATGGTCGACTACATGACCACCTACGACGGCTACTACGACACGGCCTACTCCGCCGCCTCAGAGGTCCTGGACGCCGCGCGGGCCTGCAAGGACGCCTACGCCGAACTGATGACCGCCGAGGCCGCCCTCGAGACGGTCGTCGCCGAGGCGGAGCGCGCCATCGACGAGCGCACGCTCGCGCGCCAGCAGGCGACGGACGCCCTCACGAAGACGCGCTACAACGAGATGTTCTTCCGCCTCGCGCGCAACAACGCGCTCTCGCGCTACTCCGCGCAGTTCGAGCTTGCGCAGAAGTACGCCTACCTCGCCGCGCAGGCGTACGACTACGAGACGGGTCTCCTTTCCGCGGACCGCCAAAGCGGCGAGCAATTCCTCGCGCGCATCGTCGGCGCCCGCACGCCCGGCGAGTTCGACGACGACGGCGACCCGATCGCCGCCTCCGACGCCGCGAAGGGCGACGGCGGCCTTGCCGCGATCCTCGCGGAGATGGACGCCAACTGGCTCGTCCTCAAGCCGCGCCTCGGCATCAACAACCCGCAGCCGTACGCCACCTGGTTCTCGCTCCGCCACGACCTCTTCCGCATCCATGACGAGGAGGACGGCGACAAGGCGTGGAAGACGGAGCTGCGCAAGTATGTCGTCGACGACCTGAACAGCCTGGGCGAGTTCCGCCACTACTGCCAGCCGCTCGCCGGATCGACGGCGCAGAAGGAGCCCGGGCTCGTGATCCCGTTCTCCTCGTTCATCCTGCATGGGTGCAACTTCTTCGGCGAGCCGCTCGCCGGCGGCGATGCCGCGCTCGACCCGACCTACTTCGCCACGCACATCTCCTCGGCGGGCATCCACTTCGAGGGGTACGACGATGAATCCCTCGCGAAGACCCCGGCCGTCTACCTCGTGCCGGTGGGCGAGGACCGGATGCGCGCCGTGGGCGATCCCGACACCGTGGTCTCCTGGCGGGTCGTGGACCAGACGATCCCCGCGCCGTACGCGATCGGGTCCACGCAGCTGGACGATCCCGACTGGACGCCGCTCTACGACGGCAACACGGGCGGCAACGACCTCGGCGCGCGGATCCGGAAACATCCGTCGTTCCGCGCGTACTATGACGATGCGGGCAAGGACCCGAAAGACGACTCGCTTGACTGCACGCGACTCGTGGGCCGTTCCGCATGGAACACGAAGTGGCTCCTGATCATTCCCGCCGGCTCGCTCGGCGCGGACCGCGAGGCGGCGCTTTCCACGTTCATCAACGGCATCGACTCCGACCGCGACGGCAAACTCGACTTCGCGGGCGTGAAGGACATCAAGATCGGATTGAAGACTTATTCCACGAGCGGAAACTGAGGAATCAACCATGAAAGGCATTTGTTACGTCGTTCTGCTTAGCGCTGCGCCATTCTTGGCGCAAGCGGCCACCCCCTCCGTCTGCAACCCGTACACGTTCATCGGCCGGGTGATGGACGCCAAGCACGACGCCTTTGGCTCGAACCGCGTGGCGAAAATCGCGGCGGCGAACGCGGATGGCGACCTGCTTGCCCAGACGAAGACCTTCTCCCGCGCCGATTCGCGCCGCAACTACGCGCTGCAGATTCCGATGGCGACGAGCGAAGTGGACGGCTATGCCGTGCAGAACGCGGCGATCGACGTCAAAGTGACGGACGATGTCGGGAAGGTCTGGAGCGGCGTGGTGGTCGATGCCGCCGTCGGCGTGCCGGGCGGCGTGCGCGAGGTCGACATCGTCTTGGGCGAGGACGCCAACGGCGACGGCATCGACGATTCGCTGTACGCCCAGCTCGAGGCCCAGTGGGAGGACAGCGACTACTGGCGCTCTGGCGAGACGTTCGACCCGCACAAGGACTACGACGGCGACGGCATCTCCACGATCGCCGAGGCGCTGGCCGGCACCAATCCGTATGATCCCCAAGACGTCCTTCGGATCACCGCTTTCACGTACGCGGGAGGGTCGCGCTCCCGCGCGACCGGGACCCGACCGATGGCCCTCACATTCAACGCCATCGGCGGTCGTGCCTATACGGTGGAGGAGGCGACCAGCCTCACGGCCAAAGACTGGGCCCCCCGCGAATTCTTCATCCAGGATTCCGATTCGCCGGTTAACGTCCTTTCGTTTCCTTCCGGTTCCGGACGTACAGCCAGCACCGTCTACCTGCTTCCAATCTCACCCACCAACGCCTTCTTCCGCGTCCGTGCGGAATAACGCCGAGAGAAAGAGGGGCGAATGAAGAATGTGCGGTTTGCGCTTGCCGGCGCGTTGGTGACGACGTGTGCGGCGTTTGGCGAAATCACCATCCGCTCGGACTATCCGGGCGGGAACGTGAAGATTTGCGGGATCGACGAGGCGAACGGCGTCGTGCGCTTCGCGCCCGACCTGCGCGACACCCAGGGCCGGTGGTTCCACTGGGATTTCACCCTGCGCGGCGCGGCCGGGCGGAAGATCTACTTTTTGTTGCCAGACGACAAGTGGCAGTACATTTCCTCGCTCGGACCGGCCATCAGCAAGGACGGGGGAAGGACCTGGACCTGGCTTCGTCCGGACGGCACGCGCCACGAACCGGCGAACGCATTCGACTACACGTTCGGCCCGGACGAGAATGAAACGCGCTTCGCGGTGTCCATCCCCTACGCGCAGAAGGACTGGGACGCGTTCATCGCGAAATGGCGCGGGAAGGGCGTTGAATGCGGCGTGCTCTGCAAGTCGCAGAGCGGCACGCGCGACACGGAGCTTCTCCGCATCCCCTGCCGCAAGGCCGCGAAGTGGCTCTTCGCGTTCACGGCGCGCCAC
>ONRL01000166.1 GCA_900320225.1 uncultured Lentisphaerota bacterium | reverse complement strand
TCCGGCGTGCTCCGTACGGCGGTCGCGAGCGCTCAACCGCCGCCGCAGACGTTCTCGCTCGCCGTGCCGCGCGTCAGCGGGCGGAAGGTGATGTTCGCCAGCGTGCTGTTGCCGGGACGCACGGCGGCGTCCGCCCACATTGAAGAAGCTGTCTGGAAATCCGATGGCACGGTGCGGTTGGTGGCGGTCGTCGATGGCCGACGCTATGCGTTTGCCGTGAAGTCGGATGGTACGTCGACGTACGCTGCGGGGGCGGACTGCGTGTACCGCTTTACGGAGCCGATCGCCAGAATGGCGGCACCCTATGCGGTCGTGCAGGAGCACGACCCTCCAGGTGCAGCTTACGTCGGACGTCCTTTGGGCAACGAGTAACCTTTTGGCGTTCCAGTTGGGGGCGCAATATGGTATACTTGTGGCATGAAAAACCGGATTGCAAGTTTCAACAGGCGGGATTTCCTGCGCGGAGTCTCGCTGTCCGCGCTCGGCGCGGCGTCTTTGCCGCTCGCGGCGCGCGAGGGTTTGGGTCCGATGGTCAAGGAGGACGCGGAGCCGGCGAAGCCGGGCGCGCCCGTGAAGCCCGGCGCGCTCCTGGTGGAGGAGCATGACGTGGACCTCTGCGTGGTGGGCGGCGGCATGGGCGGCCTCCTCACCGCGCTCGCCGCCGCGCGGCACGGCGCGAAGGTGGCGCTCATGCAGGACCGTCCCGTCCTGGGCGGCAACGCGTCGAGCGAGATCCGCATGTGGATCTGCGGCGCGGGCACGCGCGTACGGAACCTGCAGGAGACGGGCATCATGGAGGAGATCGCCCTCGACAACATGCACTGCAACCCGTCGCGGAACTGGTCGGTCTGGGACTCCGTGCTCTACGAGAAGGCGCGCTTCCAGCCGAACCTCGAGCTGATCCTCAACTGCGCGTGCCATTCCGTTAAGATGGACGGCGACCGCATCGCGAGCGTGGAGGGCTTCCAGCTCACCACCTATAAGCGCCAGGTCGTGCGCGCGAAGATCTTCGCGGACTGCTCGGGCGACTCGATCCTCGCGCCGCTCACGGGCGCCGAGTACCGCGTGGGCCGCGAGGCGAAGGCCGCCTTCGGCGAGGAGTTCGGCATCGAAACCGAGGACCGCCGCACGATGGGCATGAGCCTCCTCATCCAGGCGCGCGAGACCGACCACAAGGTCGAGTTCAAGCCGCCGGCGTGGGCGTACTCGTTCCCGACCGACGAGTCCATGCACAACAAGCCGCACGAGTGCCTCGTCAAGCCCAACACCAACTTCTACTGGATCGAGATCGGCGGCGAGGTGGACACGATCGCCGACACCGAGACGCTCCGCGACGACCTCCTGAAGATCGCCTTCGGCGTGTGGGACCACATGAAGAACCACGGCGACCACGGCGCAGACAACTGGGAGCTTGAGTGGCTCGGCTTCCTCCCCGGCAAGCGCGAGAGCCGCCGCTACGTGGGCGACTACATCCTCCGCCAGCAGGACGTGGAGGCTGGCGGCAAGCGCTTCGAGGACACGGTGGCCTACGGCGGCTGGCAGATCGACAACCACCTTCCCGGCGGCTTCTACATCCAGGGCAAGCCCGGCGCGCACCTCCAGAAGCGCCGTCTCTCCGAGCCCTACGCGATCCCGTACCGCTGCCTCTACTCGAAGAACGTGGCGAACCTCATGTTCGCGGGTCGCAACATCTCCGCCTCGCACATCGCCTTCGCCTCCGCGCGCGTGATGGGCACGATCGGCGTGATGGGCCAGGCGTGCGGCACCGCCGCCGCGCTCGCCGTGAAGCACGGCGTGCTGCCGCGCGGCGTCTACGCCGACAAGGCGCTCCTCAAGGAACTCCAGCGCCAGCTGATGGAGGACGACTGCTTCCTCCCCGGCTTCCGCCGCGAGATGCCCGCGCTCACGCGCCAGGCCACGCTCACCGCGGACTACGGCGACCCCTCCGATTTGCAGAACGGCATCGACCGCCGCATCTGGGGGCGCGACAACGGCTACTTCGGCAAGACGAACAAGGCCGTCATCTACACCTTCAAGAAGCCGACGCGCGTGCATTCCTTCCGCCTCGTGGTGGATTCTGACCTCGACCGCGAGCAGATCGACGGGCATCCCGACCTGCTCACGATCCCGATGCCGCTCTTCCGCGCGCGTGGCTACTCGAACACCTCGTTCAGCTTCCCGCGCACCGTGCTCAAGAGCTTCCGCGTGGAGGTGCAGGAGGCGTCCGGCGGCCCGTGGCGCGCCGTGTACGAGACCGACTCGAACCACCAGCGCCTCGTGCGCGGGACGATCGACCGCGACGTGGTGGCGGTGCGGCTCATGCCGCTCTCGACCTGGGGCAGCGAGCGCCTCAACAACACGTACGACAGCGCCGTCGCGCACATCTTCGCCTTCGACCTGGCTTAAAAAATGGAGAACATGATGAAAATGAGAATGATCTTTTGCGCGGTTGCCGTGCTGGCCGCCGCATGCGCATCCGCCGCGGAGAAAATGCCGCTGCCGGAGCATCCGCGGCCGGACTGGCAGCGCGCCGAGTGGCAGAACCTGAACGGCAGCTGGTGCTTCGCCCCGGACAAGTCCGACGCCGGCGTGAAGGACAAGTGGTTCGCCGCCGACGACAAGAAGTTCCCGCAGCGCATCCTCGTGCCGTTCGGCTGGGGCTCCCCCGCGTCGGGCGTGAAGGACGAGGCGGACGTCGGCTGGTACCGCCGCGACGTCACGGTTCCCGCCGCGTGGAAGGGGAAGCGCGTGTTCCTCGTCATCGGCGCGAGCGACCACGACACGTCCTGTTGGTTCGGCAACACGAAGCTCGGCGAGCATTCCGGCGGCTACACGCCGTTCGAGTTTGAGCTCACGCCACTCGTCAAGTGGGGCGAGGCGCAGAAGCTCACGCTGCGCGTGTGGGATGTCCCCGCCGAGGTCGCGCGCCACGACTGGCGCCTCTACGGCAAGCAGGGCTACGGCAACGCGCGCGGCATCTGGCAGACCGTCTACCTCGAGGCGCGCGGCGAGACGTACCTCGACACGGTCCACTTCACGCCGGACATCGACAACGGCCGCGTGACGGCCGAGGTGACGCTCGGCGCGCCCGCGAAGAAACCGCTCGCGGTGCAGTTCGTGTTCAAGGCCGCGGACCGCGCGGAGCCGGCCGTCGCGGCGTTCGCGCCCGGGCAGTCGAAGGCGCTGGTCGAGATTCCGTTCGAGGCGATCCGCCTCTGGGACCTCGACGACCCGTATCTCTACGAGGTGCGCTGCGTCCTCCTCGGTGAGGGCGTGACGGACGCCGTGAGCACCTACTTCGGCATGCGCAAGGTGGGCGTGGGCAAGCTGCCCGGCACGGACTATCCCTACGTGACGCTCAACAACAAGCCGATCTACCTCCAGCTCACGCTCGACCAGTCCTACCATCCGGACGGGTGGTACACCTTCCCGTCCGACGAGTTCATGAAGAACGAGATCCTCATATCGAAGAAGCTCGCGCTCTCCGGCAACCGCGTGCACATCAAGGTGGAGGTGCCGCGCAAGCTCTACTGGGCGGACAAGCTCGGCCTCCTGATCATGGCGGACGTGCCGTGTGCGTGGGGCCCCGCCTCCGAGGCGATGTTCCGCGAGCACTGGTTCTGCTTCGAGGACATGGTGCGGCGTGACTACAACCACCCGTCGATCTTCTCGTGGGTGCTGTTCAACGAGACGTGGGGCCTCTTCTCCGACGGCGGCAACTGGGGCAAGGACCGCAACGCGCGCTACGCGCCCTGGACGCGCCGCGCGGTCGCGCGCGCCTACGAGAAGGCGAAGGAACTCGACCCTACGCGCCTCGTGGAGGACAACTCCGAGTGCAACGCCGACCACGTGGTGACCGACCTCAACACCTGGCACGGCTACCTGCCCGGCTGGAAGTGGGAGGAGCGCGTGGAGACCGAGTGCAGGAAGTCCTTTCCCGGCTCCACGCACCGCTACATCGGCGGCTTCGTGCAGGGCGGCGAGCCGATGCTCAACAGCGAATGCGGCAACGTGTGGGGCTACAAGGGCTCGACGGGCGACTGCGACTGGTCGTGGGACTACCACATGATGATGAACGCGTTCCGCCGCCGTCTCCAGTGCGGCGGCTGGCTCTACACCGAGCACCATGACGTGATCAACGAGTGGAACGGCTACGTGCGGTTCGACCGCACGTGGAAGGAGACCGGCATCGAGGAGCTCTTCCCCGGCTCGTCGCTCGCCGACTGGCATTCCGATGCCTACCTGCCGCTCGACACGGAGCTCTGCCGCACGTTCAAGGCGGGCGAGACGTGGTGGGTGCCCGTGGACGTGTCGCTCACCACGGATGAATACGCCGGGCACCTGCTCAAGCTCTCCGCCACGCTCCGCTACTGGAATGCCGAGGGCAAGATCGAGCAGCGTCCGATCCCCACGGACGATCTCGCGTTCGTCGCGGCGCCGTGGCAGAACGGGAGCCTCGCCAAGGTGCCCGTGAAACTTCCCGCCGAGACGTCGTGCGGCGTGGTGTGCTTCTCGCTGCTGGACGGTCCCGAGACCGTCGCGCGCAACTTCGCGTGCTTCGTCACGCGCGGCGCGGCGAAGGCGAACGCCGTCTCCGTGCCGGCCGCGGGCTTCTCGAAGCAGCAGTGGTCGCAGAAGCAGTGGAACGTGCTGAAGGGTCTCAAGGCCTGCGGCGCGGGGAAGGGTTTCTTCGAGTATTCGTTCAAGGTACCGGCGGAGGCGAAGAAGGCCACGTTCCGCGCGGAGGTGGGCGCCAAGCGTCTCAACTCGAAGGACTCGAAGGACGTCGACAAGGGCGTGCGCGACCTCGACTGCATGCTTGGCGGCGGGTTCGCGAGCCGTTCGAAGAACCCGAACTCCTATCCGATGACGTCGGCGGAGAAGTGGCCGTCCACGGTGAAGGTGTTCGCGAACGGCAAGCTCCTGAAGACGGTGGAGTTGCCGGACGACCCGGCCGACCACCGCGGCATCCTCTCTTGGTTCGCGCAGCCGCGCGACGGCACGTTGCACGAGGCGGGTAGCTACGGCTGGCTCGTGGAGGCGGCGGTGCCGGCGGAGGTGCTCGCGCAGGCGAAGGACGGCAAGTTGACGATCCGGCTCGAGACGGAGAAGGGCGGCCTCGCCGTGTACGGCGCGTCGTTCGGCCGCTACCCGCTCGACCCCACCGTGACTTTCTGATGAGACAGATCCCTCACTTGATATCCACGATTTTCCACTGATTTTCCACTCGCCATTCGGGGGCGGGTCTGGTATAATCTGTGCATTCGATTCTGCATCAGGAAGCGGGGGCGGGTTGCCCCTGCGCCAACCGAGCGTCAGCCACGGTGGTTCGGGATGTTCCCCCGGATGCGCTTCGCAAGTACGAAGAAAGAGAGTAGAAAATGACAAAACATGCCGGACGGCACGTTTTCACTTCCGAGTCTGTCTCAGAAGGCCACCCCGACAAAGTCGCCGACCAGATTTCCGATGCGGTTCTGGACGCCTGCCTCGCGAAGGACGCGCGCGCGCACGTCGCCTGCGAGACGATGTGCGGCCCCGGACTCGTCGTCAACATGGGCGAGATCACCAGCAAGGGGTTTGACACGATCAACACGCAGGAGATCGCCCGCCGCGTGGTGAAGGACATCGGCTACGACCGCCCCGCCGAGGGTTTCAGCTGGGACACGTTCAACTATGTGAGCGCGCTCCACGGCCAGAGCCCTGACATTGCCCAGGGCGTGAACCGCAAAGAGGCCAAGAAACAGGGGGCCGGCGACCAGGGCATGATGTTCGGCTACGCCACGAACGAGACGCCCTCGCTCATGCCCGCGCCGATCATGTACGCGCACGAGCTGCTGGTCCATTTCGCGCGCCTGCGCAAGACGCGCAAGCTGCCGTTCCTGCGTCCCGACTCCAAGAGTCAGCTTTCCGTCGTCTACGAGAGCGGGCGCCCCGTTTCAATCGAGACGGTCGTCATCTCGCACCAGACCACCGAGGAGGGCGCGAACAAGAAGTTCTACGCGCAGATTGAGGAAATCGCCCGTAGTCTCCTCAAGAAGACGAAGCTCCTCACGGACCGCACGCGTTTCTACATCAATCCCACCGGCAAGTTCGTGGTGGGCGGCCCCACGGGCGACAGCGGCCTCACCGGGCGCAAGATCATCGTGGACACCTACGGCGGCATGGCCGCGCACGGCGGCGGCGCCTTCAGCGGCAAGGACCCCTCGAAGGTGGACCGTAGCGCGGCCTACTACGCGCGCTACGCGGCGAAGAACATCGTCGCGGCCGGCTACGCGGACCGTTGCCAGATCCAGGTGGCCTACGCGATCGGCGTGGACAAGCCCGTCTCCATCTGCGTGAAGACGTTCGGCACGAACCGCAACGTCACGAACGAGCAGCTCGAAAAGCTTCTCCTCTCCGGCAAGGTGTTCGACTTCCGCCCCTACGCGCTCATCGCCGACCTCGGCCTCACGACGCCGAAGGGCTGGTGCTACCGCGACACGGCGAGTTACGGCCACTTCGGCCGAGCCGCCTTCCCGTGGGAAAAGACGGACAAAGTGGAGGCGCTCAAGGACATCCTTGGCTAATCACGCGTGTGCAGCGTAAACACGGGAGGGGCGCGCTTGTCGCGACCTCCCGTGTTCACTTTTTACTTTCTTCAGCCGTTGGGTCTGAGATGATCACATGGAACTGACTCGTGTTCCATTTGGGAGACCAAACCGCTTCGACAGCGACCGCAAGGGTTTTATCGCGATAGTCGGAAGTAATCATGTTGCACGTCACGCCCAAATTAGCGACCGATTCTTGGTTTTCGTTGTCATAACGGTCAAATCCAAGCCAGTTCTCACGAACGCGCCGCAGAAAGGCGGCTGGTGCCCGATCTACGGCACGCTGAAGGGCACAGGCACGCTCTCGGGTCCGTTCCGCTTCACCGGCGAGGACAACTGCTGGGAGGTGACAGGCGCCAGCAGAGACATCTTCCTCAACGCGGTGACATTCGCCGACGCGGACGCGAACGCGCTCGCGGGCCTGAAAAAACTGGAAGTGACGTTCGACGCCAAGCCCAAGAAGGGCTGCTACGAGCTTTCGGACGCGCTCGGCCTCACGGCGGAGACTGTGGGCGACGTGGCGCTGACGGTCACCGACGCAGCCGGTAACGACTACGCGGACATTATTTCGCTGACGGTGGAAGACGGCAAGCTCCGCCTTGCCAACCCCAGCGCCGTCCGCACGACGATCATCATCCGGCGTTCCATCGCCGTCCGCCCCGCGACCCTCCCGGGTTGTTTTTGGCGGTCGCGACGGAGCGCGACCCTCCCGCGGTGGGGCGAGCCGCATGGTAGGGACGGCGTTCCATCGCCGTCCGCGGCTCGGCGGGACGCCTCGCCCAGGAGGGCCGCGCTCCGTCGCGGCCGTATCATTTTCCCTTCGCACCCGCGAAGGAAAAGTCGTTTTCCCGTGTAGGGAAGTCAAACCCTCCGTGTAGGGAGAGCGCGCCCCCGTGTAGGGACACGGCACCCCCCGTGTAGGGAGGAGCGTCATAGACTGGGACAACGGGCGTCCCGCCCGTTGCGGGAAGCGACAAGAGTGTCGCTTCCCCGAAGGTGCCATCCTCGGGGAAGCGGCGCTCTCGCCGCTTTCACTTCCCCGTCGTCATCGTGGTCGTCACCGGATTCACCTGTGTCGGCGCGTTGTTGTCGCCGCCGGAGGCATCCTCGTTCTGCGTGGACTTCGTGATGATGGCGATGCCGGGCACGCCGATCGCGTACACGCCCATCGACTGCGTCTTCGAGCTCGGCGTCAGCGACGAG
>ONRL01000338.1 GCA_900320225.1 uncultured Lentisphaerota bacterium | reverse complement strand
GGACCCACAGGACGCTGTCCAGCACCCGTGGCTCGCCGTTCTGCCATGCCTGAATGCGCAGGAATCCGTCGCTGTCGAACCCGAAGCGCACCATGCCCTTCGCCGAACGCCGCGCATAGAGCCAGAACGCGCCGAGCGACTCGCCGATCCTCGCCTCCACGAACCCGTCGCGGATGAGGTCGCTGCGCTTGAGCCTCAGGTTGGTCTCGGATGGGTCGGGCAGGCCCGGCAGCAGGTATTCGCCGCCGATCAGCACCCCGTTGTTGCCGAAAACCTCCCAGTTGTCGGAGAGGCCGGACTCCGAGAAATTCTCGCTAATGGGCTGTTCGAGCGGCTTCAGCGTCATGTAGTTGCGCCTCACCAGGCCGTTCTTGGAATCCCTCGCCACGCGCCGCAGGAAGTCGAACGCCGCGCTCGACTCCGGAAACGTCAAGATTCCGGATTCCTCGATCTTGCGGCGGAACCACATCAGGTTCTGGCTGTTGGGCGAGACCATGCCGATGATGTGCAGCAGGTTGTCGTAGCGCTCGGGCGCCTCGTTGAGGTAGTTGTGCAGCGCCACCCTCATGTCGATGTTGTCGGGCTGGCGTCCCACCCAGTCCTCGAGAATTGCGCGTGCGTCCGCGCGCAACCCTTTATGGTCGAGCCAACGCGCCTGCGCGAGGGCGATCTCGCGGTTAAGGGGGAAGGCCTTCGCGTACCTGTCCAGCAGCTCGCGCGCCTCGTCCTCGGCCTTGCCGGTCGTCATCAGGTAGTCGGCGAAGGCCGTCACCACGCCAATTCGCCCGGGGTCAAGTTCGAGTGCCTTTCGGTAGGCCGCCGCCGCCTCGTCGCCACGCGTCTCGCGGACGTTCAGCCGCGCCTTGTATTCCCATGCGTCCGCACACGTCGGCATCGCCTCCGTCCAGCGCTTGGCGAAGGCGTCAGCCTCAAGGAAACGGCGTTCGGACAGGAGCCGCTCGGCCCGGACGACGAAGTCCGGATCGCCGGGCTGCGATTCCTGCGGCTTCGCGTCGATATTCGCGAGCTGGTAGTAGTTGACGGCAGCGTCCTTGTCGTTCGGCACCACCGACAGGAGCCCGTGCATGCGCTTCCTGAGGACGGGCGTGACCACCGAGCCGTCCGCAGCCACCACGATCACGTTCGGCAGCGTGTCAAGAAAGCCCACCGCCAGGCTCCCCGCCACGAACGAGGCCGGGAACCTGACCGCTACCGGCATGTTGGTACACCCCGTATCCTTGCGGAACGACGCGATCCAGCTGCGCATCAGCGGCAGGCTCGTCTCATCCAGCTCGCTCGCGTCCACGTAGAGCCCCGCGAAACCGCCGTCCTTGAACGCCTCCGCCGACGTCTCCCGCGGGATGTTGCCGAACGGGTTCTTCCCGGAGAGCTTCAGCCGCGGCCATACGCCGCAGAACGCCTTGGCCGCCTCGATCTTGATGACGTCGAGATCCTCCACGAGCTGGAAGCCGGCCATGCCGTCGCTTGCCGAAAACCACGGCGGCGCGATTCCGTCGTACCTGAAGGCCTGCCGTTCAAGCTCCGCGAAGACGTCCGCCTTGTCGCGTATCGATTCCGCGTCCCAAAACGCGAACCGCGGCAGCGGCGCCCTGAGACGCGCGGACATGATCTCCACTTCCGCCTCGCCGGGATGGCCGCTCCAGACGCCCGCACCGACGAATCCGGGCTTGGGACGAGGGCTCCCAAGGCTCACGCCGGCCGTGCGATCCGGCTGGTTGCGCGTCAGGATGACCGAGCTGTCCTTTCCGATCGTGAGCATCACCGTGTCGTCTTCGGCCACGTAGTTCAGGAACACGGTGAAGCCGCCTCCCTCCATGCGGAACTTGATCTCGAACGAGCCTTCCGTAAAGGCGTTGGAGCCCATCACCAGCGCCTTCGCGCCGGTGGTGGAGCCCTTGTCGGAGACGATCAGGTCGTCCGGGGCCTTTGCCCGCAGGTAGACGGAGGGGCTAGCGGCGTCTGGAATGCACTCGCCCCAGATCGCGCGCCATCTTTCCTTTTCCACGTCGCCCGCCTTCGGCGAGTCGTTCCAGCCGCCGGGTATCTCGCGCGGCCACATGCCGTCAAGGATGCGCACCAGCTCGTCGGCGCTCCACGCGGGATCCACCTTGAGCCGCGCGAGGCGGCGCGGGTCGGAGAGGGCGTCGTTGTAGCCGAA
>ONRL01000078.1 GCA_900320225.1 uncultured Lentisphaerota bacterium | reverse complement strand
TCTGGCAAGTTCGGCGTTCTTCAGCACCGTCAGTTCTCAAAGATCGAGCCGCGTCCTCCGGGGTTGCCCCTGGGGGGTGGCGAACGGGTGAGTAGTTTATCAAATCCCCCGACGCCGCGCAAGGGGGTTTTTGAAAAAAAGTGAAAAAAGTTTCGCGAGGCCGTCATGGCGGGGTTTGAAGTGGTAGAATACGCGCTGTTTGCCCCTCTCCGGGCACCTGAAAGGAACTTGAAATGAAGAAGTTGATGATTACGCTCGCAGCGGGCCTGGTGTCCGCCCTGACATTCGCCGCGCAGTGTGCGGGCACGACGCTGGAAGGCGCACGTTGCAAGCGCGAGGCCGCCGAGGGCAGCAAGTACTGCATCGGACACGCCCACCAGGCGAAGCCCTCCGCGCAGTCGAAGGAAAAGGACGACGGACATTGCTGGGCCGTCACCGCCGCCGGCACGCGCTGCAAGCTCAAGAAGGTCGGCGACACCGACTACTGCGCCCTGCACGCCGTCGACAAGAAGCCCGCCAAGCCCGTAGACCAGTGCTGCGCTATGACATGGGAAGGCACGCGCTGCACGCGCAAGCCGGACGAGGGCTGCCGCTACTGCGCGCAGCACCGCAAGCAGCCGGTCGCCGCCGCCAAGAAGGCCGCGTCCCAACCCAAGAAGAAATAGCGCTTCCGGCTACCGCAGCGTTTCTGCGCCGAGGGCGGTGGCCTGCTGCACGACGGTCGTCTTCTCGTAGCAGGCGAACGCGCCGTCCACGAGATCCTTCTGCGGCTTGCGCGTGAAGAGGTTGACGATCGGCACCAGCACGAGGCCGCCGAGCATCGCGAGCGCGCCCGTGTTGATCGGCGACTTCAAAAGCCCCGGCATCGCGTCGCGGCAGAACACGCCCACGAGCGTAAACGCGGGCGCGAAAATGAAGCAGGCCCAGCAGGACGCCGCCGTCACCTTCTTCGAATAAAGCGAGTAGAGGAACGGCGCGAGGAACGCGCCCGCCATTGCGCCCCACGACACGCCCATCATCTGCGCGATGAAGGCGATGGGGCTCGTGCTCTTGTACTGCACGAGCGCGAGACCGGCCGAGATGGCGATGAACACCACGATCAGGACGCGGATGCAGAGCACCTGTTTCTTCTCGTCCATCTTCTTCACGACCGTGCCGTTGAGGAAGTCGATCGTGAAGGTGGAGGACGACGTGATGACGAGCGACGAAAGCGTGCTCATCGAGGCGGAGAGAACAAGCACCACCACGAGCGCGATGAGCAGGGGGTCCAGTTTCTCGAGCATCGTCGGGATGATGGCGTCGAAGCCGCCCGCCGGCACGCCCTTCTCCGTGACGTTCAGCACGTTCGAGAACAGCCGCCCGAAGCCGCCCAGATAGTAACACCCGCCCGCGACGACGAACGCGAAGAGCGTGGAGATGATGGTGCCCTTCTTGATGGCGCCCTCGTTCTTGATCGCGTAGAACTTCTGCACCATCTGCGGCAGGCCCCACGTCCCGAGGGAGGTGAGGATCACCACGAAAAGGAGGTTCAGCGGGTCGGGGCCGAGGAAGGATGTGAAGATGCCCGGCGTCGGAGTGCCGCCGGGTATCATGGACGGCCCTTCGATGCGCGCCAGGTTGTCAAGCGCGACGATCAACCCGCCCTTGGAGGCGAGGACGGCCCAGATCACCGCCACGAGGCCCACGAGCATGATGAGGCCCTGGATGAAGTCGTTGATCGCCGTGGCCATGTAGCCGCCCGCGATCACGTAGATGGCGGTGAGCACGGACATGAGGATGACGCACCAGGCGTAGTCGATGGAGAACGCCATCCCGAAGAGACGGGAAAGGCCGTTGTAGAGCGACGCGGTGTAGGGGATGAGGAAGATGAAGATGATGATCGCCGCCATGATCTTCAGCGCGGGGCTTCCGAACCGCTTGGCGAAGAAGTCCGGCATGGTGGCGGAATCCAGATGCTGCGTCATGATGCGCGTGCGGCGGCCCAGGACGGCCCACGCGAGGAGAGAGCCGATGAGCGCGTTGCCGATGCCGACCCACGTGGCGGAAATGCCGTACCGCCAGCCGAACTGGCCGGCGTAGCCCACGAACACGACGGCCGAGAAGTAGGACGTCCCGTACGCGAACGCCGTGAGCCAGGGGCCGACGGACCGCCCGCCGAGCACGAATCCGTCCACGTCCTTCGCGTGCCGTCGGCAGGCGAAGCCGATCACCACCATCACCGCGAAAAACAGAACCAGCAAAGACCCCTTCACCAACATGCCCGTCATGGCAATACCTTCCCTTTTCCTTCTATTCGCTATTCACTATCAACTATCAACTATTCACTATTCCTTGATCGGGCTGTAGCGCGGCACGAGCGCCTTCATGATGCACCATGCGATGAGATACGCCACGGCGCAGCAGCAGAACACGATCATGTAGCCGGCGGGCTTCCCGGCGAAGCCGAAGAACGTGAACGCCTCGCCCTGCCCCTCCGCGTAGGTGAAGAGCGAACCGGCGCACTTGTTGATGATGAAGGACCCCACGCCGCCCGCCATCGCGCCCATGCCGGTGACGGAGGCGATCGTGGACTTCGGGAACATGTCGCCCACGGTCGAGAAGATGTTGGCGCTCCACGCCTGGTGCCCGGCGGCGGCGAGGCCGATGAGAATCGCCGGGAACCACACGGAGATGCCGGCGAGCGGCTGCGTGACGAGCGCGGCGAGCGGGAAGAACGCGAAGATGAGCATCGCGCGCATCCGGCACATGTACGGATTCCCGCCGAAGAAGCCCTTCTCGATGAAGATCGTCGGCAGCTTGCAGCCGTAAATGGACACCACCGTCACGATCAGGTAGAGCGTGAAGATGAGCGCCTGGCCCATGCCCGTCACGGGGCCGTGGCCCTGCTCCTTGAAGTACGCCGGCGCCCAGAAAAGGTAGAACCACCACACGCCGTCCGTGAAGAATTTGCCCACGATGAAACTCCACGTCTGGCGGTAGGTGAAGCACTTGAAGAAGGAGATGGGCTTCTCCTCGGCCGCGGACGAAGCGGCAAGCGTGCCGCTTCCCTGTGGAGCCGCCGCTTCTTGAGACGGGGCCGCCTCCGCCTTTTCATCCTGCGAGATGTACTCCAGCTCGGCGGCGTTCACGAACTTGGACTTCTCCGGCTTCGTGTAGAGCCACTGCCAGAAGAACATCCAGACGAAGCCGGCGCCGCCGATGATGATGAACGCCATCTCCCAGCCGCAGAGCTTCGCGAGCGGCGGAATCGTGAGCGGAGCCGCGAGCGCGCCCACGGACGCGCCGGAGTTGAAGATGGATGTCGCGAACGCGCGGTCCTTCTTCGGGAAGTACTCGGCTGTCACCTTGATGGCCGCCGGGAAGTTGCCCGCCTCGCCGAGCGCCAGCACGGCGCGGCACGCGAGGAACAGCCACACGGACACGCCTGCGATCGCGGCGGCCGTGGCGCTACCCGCCTGCACGGCGCGCAGGGCCTCGACGGTGCTCACGTCCTTCACGAACCAGCAGGTGGCGAGACCGCATGCCGCGTGGAGGCACGCGCCGACCGACCACACGAAGATGGCCCACAGATACCCCTTCTTGGTGCCCATCCAGTCGATGAACTTGCCTGCGAAGAGACAGGCAACGGCATAGATGAGCGAGAAGGAAGCGGTGATCGTGCCGTAGTTGGCGTCCGTCCAGTGGAACTCCGGCTGGATGAAGTCGGGGAACGTGAGCGACAGCACCTGGCGGTCGAGGTAGTTGACGGTGGTCGCCACGAACAGCATCGTGCAGATCACCCAGCGGAATTTCGTCATCTTCATTTCGTCTCCTTTTTCTTTGCAGATACCTTGTTCGGCGCGCCCTCCACGAACTCGCGGATGCGGTCGAGCGTCGTCGCGCTGAGAATGTGCTCCATGAGGCACGCGTCGTTGTCCGCGATCTCGTCCGGCACGTTGAGCTTCACGAGAAAGGCCTTGAGAAGCTTGTGGCGGCCGAGCACGTTCGCCGCGAGCTTGCGTCCCTTCGGGGTGAGCTCGATGTCGCCGTACGGCTCCTGGTTCACGAGCTCAAGCTTCTTCAGCTCGGTGATGGCCTTCACCACGGAGGGCATCTTCACGTGGAGGTCCTGGGCCACGTCGCGTACGCGCGCGCGCCCCTTCTGCAGGATGAGGACGTGGATCTCCTCAAGGTAGTCTTCAAGCGATTTCGTCATGCGGGACCTCCGTCACCGTTTCCACCGCCGGCTCCGCGGCCGGTTCTGCATCCACCACGCGCGTGGGGTTGCGGCGCGCGAACTCCCGCGCGAACGCACGATACGCCTCGGAACCGCGGCAGGACGGATCGTAAAACACGACCGGCTGCCCGAAGCTCGGCGCCTCGCTCGTGCGGACGTTGCGCGGGATCATCGTTTCAAACACCTTGTCGCCGAAGTGCGTGCGCACCTCCTCCACCACGTCGGCGGAGAGCCGCGTACGCGCGTCGAACATCGTCATGAGGATGCCGTTGAGCTCGAGCGCCGGATTCGCGCCGTTCGCCTTGAGGCGCGCGATGAGGTTCTGCATCACGCCGAGGCCCTCGAGCGCGTAGTACTCGGCCTGCATCGGCACGAGAATGCCGTCCGCCGCCGCGAGCGTGGACGTCATGAGGATGCCGAGCGAGGGCGGACAGTCCAGCAGGATGTAGTCGAACACGTTCGCGTCGCGGATCGCCTGCAGCACGTTGCGCACCACCTGGAGACGGTCCGAACGCTGCGCAAGGTCGATCTCCGAACCGGAGAGGTTCACCTCCGAGGGGATCACGTTGAGGTTCTCGTACGGCGTGGGCTGGATCATGTCCGCGATCTGCTGCGTGCCGAGGAGGCACGGGTAGAGCGACACACCCTCCTGCGGCTGGAGGCCGAGACCGGTCGTCGCGTTCGCCTGCGGGTCGAGGTCGATCACGAGCACCGTGCGGCGCATCTTCGAGAGCGCGGCGGCGAGGTTCACGACGGTGGTCGTCTTGCCGACGCCCCCCTTCTGGTTCGCAATCGCGATCACGCGCGTGTTGATTTGCATGGTTCTAGCCTCGCCTGACGAGTTTGAAGAAACGGTCCTGGTAACGGTCGAACACGCCGCGCTTCTGGAGGAGCGCGCCGAGGTCCTTCACGAGCGCGGGGTTCTCCTGCGCCTGCTCGAACGCCCGCTCCACCTCGTCGCGTACGGCGCGCGGCGTCGAGTCCTCCATCTCCTCCCGGCGGGCGCGCTCGAAGTCGCGTACGTTGACGGGGGCGGAGGCGTTGACATGCAGCCAGAAGAAGTGGATGAGCGACACGTCCCACGGGTCGTCCACCCCCTTGATCACCACGGAAAAGGGATCCTCGGAGCGTTTCACCTCCCCCTCCACGCGCTCCGTCACGGCGGTGAGCGAATCGCTCACGACCTGCTCGCTGAACGACTCCTGCGAGAGGCGGTAGCCGTACTGCAGGATGCGAATCGCGTCCTGGTGCTGCTTCAGGAACTCGAGGTACTGCCGCGCCTGCTCGCCGAATCCGGACATCTCCTCCTGCACGTACGCCTCCGGCGTGATGAGGAGCGGCTTGTGCGCCTCGAGGCGGCCTTCGCGCACGCGCACCTTCCCCGGCACGTCGGGAAGCTCCGCGAGATGGTAGTAGTGGATGCGCGTCTCCCCGAAGGTCTCGAGGGCGCGCGACGGCACGTGCACAATCTGCGTGTTGTGCACGGCGTACCAGAAGTCAAACGATTTCTTTTCCGAAGGCATTGGTGATAGTTTACCATACCCGCGCGCGGCGGTCAAACGGGCGAAACGGCAAAAGGCGGCTCGTGCGCAAGAAGCTTCTCCGCGAGTTCGCGCGCGCCGGCGTGGTGCCAGGCGTCCAGCGTCACGCGACGACCGTCCTTCGCATGGACCACGAGGATCTGCTTCGGCTCCCATTTCGCCACGTCGAGATGGTCGATGGCGTCGAACCGGAGCGGCGCATTGCACGTGAGCGTGCCCGTCATCTGCTCGTCGTCCCACGTGAGCGTAGCGCGCCAGTTGAGGAACACGCGGAACGCAACCACGAACGCAACCAGCGCCAAGAGAGCCGCCGACGTGTACTGGAACTCCACCGTCGTGTGGTGCGGGCCGTCCGCCGGCAGATACGGATACACAAAGATGGCGTCGTACAGGAAGTAGAGCGACAGCCCGAAGAAGAGCGCGGCCACGCCGAGATGGCGGATGGCGTATTCCTTGTTGAGCGAGAGTTTCATGAGAGCTCCTTTACTTGGGTGGTGGGTTCGGACGGACGGGGAATGAACACGGTGTCCACGCGGAGCGCCTTCTTCATCGCCTTGGCGAGGGCCTTCACGCCGAAGGTCTCCGTGGCGTAGTGTCCGGCGCAGATCATCTGCATGCCCACGTTCTCCGCCGCGATCACGTCGCCCCACGACGCCTCGCCCGTGATGTAGAGGTCGCAGCCGAGGTTCTTCGCATCTGTCGCGAATTCGCCCGCGCCGCCCGAGCAGATGCCGACTTTCTTCCCGTTCGGCAACGTCCCCGTGCAGCCGATCGTCTCGCCGTGGTAGACGAACGCCGGCGTAAGGTTCTTGAGCCCGAGGTACCGCGCAAGCTCGTAGTTGTTGCCGTAGGCACGGTTCGCGTCGAGCGGCAGGTGCACGGCGTAGAGCGCCACGTTGCGCCGCACGGCCGCCGCGACCACGTTGTACACGCCGTCCACGATCCGCGCGATGCCGCCGCCCCACGAAATGCCGTGGTGCACCACCGCGAGCTGCGCGCCCGCCTCCGCCGCCGCCTCGATGAACGCGACGGACGCGTCCACGCCGAAGGCGACCTTCTTCACGTCGTCCCCCGCGCGCGCGATCTGCACGCCGTTGTTCGAGACGTCCGAAAATGTCTTCACGTCCAGGACCTCGTCGATCCACTCGGTAATTCGCGTCAGTTTCATCATTGACTCCAAATTGGCACTTGGAGAGATAGTATATCACAATTGCGCGTTTGGTGCCGAGCGGGGGAACAGGGAGAGGAGTTCGGGCACCGTGCGGCAGAGCTTGATGACGGGCCAGAGTCGCTTCCAGCGCGGGACGGCGCACCAGTAGGTGAGCAGTTCCTTCATCCGGCCCAAGACAGGCACGTCGCCGCACAGCTCTTCCTGCGACCGCGCGATGTAGGCGCGCAACAGATCGCCCGCGTCGGCGCGCGCGCCAAGCGCGCGCACGAAGGAACGCCCCACCATCACGCCCGCCACGCCTTCGGGCACCTCGTCCAAACGCGCCACCGACGCGTCGCCGTTGTAGATCACGGGATTCGTGGATTCCGCGAGGATTTCGGCGAAGCGCGCGCGGTCCACCTCGCCGGCATACATCTGCTTCGCCGTGCGCGCGTGCACCGTGAGCGCGGCAAGGGGATAGCGGTTGATGCGCGGCAGGAGCGCACGGAGGTCGTCGGGCGACGTCACGCCGAGACGCACCTTGAGCGAAAACTTCCCCGGCCCCATCTCCTCGCACCCCGCCGCGAGCAGCGCCTCCAGAACGTCAGGCGTGCGGAGAAGACCCGAACCGCGCCCGCGCCGCACGATCATCGGGAACGGACACCCCGCGTTGAGATCCGCCCGGTCGAACCCGCGTTCGCGGAACGCGCGCAGGAGCGTGCGCATCGCGTCGGGGTGCTTCGTGATCACCTGCGGGACGAGCGGCAGGGCCGACGGCGCATCGGACGGAAAAGGCCGCAGGTCGTCGAGGAGGCGGTCGCCCACGCGAATGCCGGGGTTGGCGGGGATGAACGGCGCATACGCGCCCGCGAACCCACACTCGCGGATCGCCTCCGCGAACGTCTCGCGGAACGCGCGGATCGTCACGCCCCTCAGCGGCGCCAGCCATAACTTGCCCTTCACGTCCGCCTTCAACTCTTGATCTTCCCCTGGAGACGTTCGGCGAGGGTAGTGCGGCGCTCGCGTACGGTGTTGGTCTCGATGGCCTTCTTAACCGCCCAGGCGGAGCCGATCACCAGGACGAGCTTCTTGCCGCGCGTGATCGCCGTGTAGAGCAGATTGCGCTCGAGCATCATGTAGTGCTGGCGGTGGAGAAGGAGGATCACGGCAGGGTATTCGCTGCCCTGCGACTTGTGGATCGTGGTGGCGTAGGCGAGCACGAGCTCGTCGAGGTCGCCGCGCCCGTACTCCACGGGACGTCCGTCGAACAACACCACGAGCGTGCGGTTCTCCGCGTCGACGGCCTTCACGAAGCCGATGTCGCCGTTGTAGACGTCCTTGTCGTAGTTGTTCCGCAGCTGCATCACGCGGTCGCCTACGCGGAAGACCGTGCCGCCGCGCTGGAGGGACGGCCCCGTGCCGTTCAGGCGCTCCTGCACGACGGCGTTGAGGTTCTCCGCGCCGAGCAGGTTCTTGCGCATGGGCGTGAGCACCTGCACGTCCTGCAGCGGCTCCATGCGGAACTTGCGCGGGATGCGCGTGACCATGAAGTCGAGCGCGTAGGCGAGCGCCTTCTGCGGGTCCTCCTGCTGGATGAAGTAGAAGTCGCTCTCGCCCGCGGCCGTCTCGAACGGCTCGCCCGCGTTCACGTGGTGCGCGTTCCGGACGATGAGGCCGGAGCTGTCCTGGCGGAAGATCTCCGTGAGGCGCGCGGCAGGGATCGCGCCAGAGGCGATGAGGTCGTGCAGCACGTTGCCGGGGCCGACGGAGGGGAGCTGGTCCGTGTCGCCCACGAGGATGAGCGTCGCGTGCGCGGGGAGGGCCGCGAGGAGGTCCTTCATGAGGTTGATGTCCACCATCGACGTCTCGTCGAACACGAACACGTCGCCGGGTACCGGGTTGTCCTCGTTGTACGTAAACTCGTTCGTCTGCGGGTTGTACTTGAGGAGGCGGTGCACCGTCACCGCGGGCGCGCCGGTCGATTCCGTCATGCGCTTCGCGGCGCGCCCGGTGGGCGCGGAGAGGAGGACCTTGATCACGGGCTTGCCGCCCGCGCGGCGCGCGCCGTAGATGTCCACGAGCGCGCGGATGATCGTGGTCTTGCCCACGCCGGGTCCGCCCGTCACGATGCACACCTTCGACCGCAGCGCGAGGCGCACGGCGTTGAGCTGCGCGGGAGCGAGCGTGAAGCCGGTCTTCTGCTCCCACCACTTGATCGCCCGCTCGGGGTCGATCGCGCCGAAGGACTGCGGCGCGTCGAGCAGCTGGCGCAGTTTCGCCGCCACGCGGTTTTCGCTGAAGAAGAGGTTCTTCAGATAGATGCGGTCGCCCTCGCGCACGACGCGCCCGGCCTCGACCTCGGCGGCGAGCGCCTCGGCGATCTTCTCCACGGAGATGCCCACGAGTTCCTGCGCGTGGAGGAGCAGGTCGGGCTCGGAGGTCCAGCAATGCCCCGCCTCCTCGGCCTCCGTCTGGAGCGTGTGGACGATCGAGGCACGCGCGCGCAGGGGCGAGTCGTGCGGCATGCCCACCGCCCGCGCGATGCGGTCAGCCGTCGCGAAGCCGATGCCCCAGATGTCCCGGCTGAGACGGTAGGGGTCGGCCTTGATGACGGCGATGGAGTCGGGGCCGTACTTGCGGTAGATCTTCGTGGTCTGCGCCACGGAGATGCCATACGTCTGCGTGAAGATCATCAGCTCGCGCGTGCCGCGCGCCTCCCGCCACGCCTCGCGGATCTTCTCGATCTTCTTCGGGCCGAGCTTGGGGATTTCGCGGAGACGTCCGGAGTGGTGCTCCAGCACGTCCATCGTGTCGGCGCCGAACTTGTCGACGATGCGGTTCGCGAGCACGGGGCCGATGCCGTAGATCAGCCCGCTCGCGAGGTAGCGGCGCACGCCCTCGGTGGATTTGGGCGGGATGCAGGAGATGCTCTTCGCCTTGAACTGGCGGCCGCGCACGGGGTCGTTTACCCACTGGCCCACGGCGTGCAGTTCCTCGCCCTCCCACGCCGCCGCGCAGGTGCCGAGCACCGTCACCTCGCGTTCGGCGAGACGGAACCTCCCGTCATGGACGAGCGTGACGTGCAGGATGGTGAAGCCGTTCTCGTCGTTGCGGAAAACGACGCTCTTCACCGTTCCGTCGACGGTCTCCTGCTCCTCGGGCGCGGTCACTTCGCGGAAGCTTGCGGCGCAGGCGCCTGGGGCGCGGCGGGTTCGGCCGCCACGTGGACCTTCTTGATGACGACGGGCTCCTCGGGCACGTTCTGGTGGGGGCCGGCGAAGCCGGTCTTCACCTTCGCGATCTTGTCGACCACGTCCATGCCGTCCGTCACCTTGCCGAACACGGCGTAGCCGTAGTACTGCGGCGTGGGCGCGCGGAAGTTGAGGAAGTCGTTGTCGACGAGGTTGATGAAGAACTGGCTCGTGGCGGAGTCCACCACCATCGTGCGCGCCATGGCGATCGTGCCGCGCTTGTTGGTGAGGCCGTTCGCCGCCTCGTTCTTGATCGGGGCCTTCGTGGGCTTCTGGTCCATCGCCTTCGTGAAACCGCCGCCCTGGATCATGAATCCGTCGATGACGCGGTGGAAGATCGTGCCGTCGTAGTGGCCGCTCGCCGCGTAGTCGAGGAAGTTCTTCACGGTGATCGGCGCCTTCGCGTCGTCGAGTTCGACCGTGATCGAACCCATGCTCGTCTCAATTGTTGCTTTCTTCATAGTTCTTCTCCTCCTTGGGAACGCAGATAGTATAGCATAATTCGCGGTTCGTGATTCGCGGTTCGTGGTTCGCGGTCTGCCGCGTTTGGAGAATCACGCTTGCATCGGCACGCCGAATTTGCTACCATGCGGGCAAACAGGAGAAAGTAGCGATGAAAAACACCCCTTCCATCCCGCGTAGAAGTTTCGTCAAATACAGCCTCGCGGCGGCGGCCGCGCCCATGATCGTGCCGCGCCACGTGCTCGGCGGGCCGACGGCGCCGAGCAACCGCATCACGCTCGGCGGCGTGGGCGTGGGCGGCGTCGGACACGGACAGGTGAAAGGGCTCGCCAAGGCCGGCTTCCAGGTGGAGGCGCTGTGCGACGTGGACGACCTCCACGCGAAGAAGACGTACGACAAGTTTCCCCAGGCGCGCCGCTACCGCGACTTCCGCGAGATGCTCGCGAAGGAGGGCGACAAGATCGACGCCGTCTACTGCGGCACGCCCGACCACACGCACGCCTTCGTGACGCTCGCCGCCCTGCGCGCGAAGAAACACGTCTGCTGCGTGAAGCCGCTCACGCGCTCGATTGAGGAGTGCTACCTCGTGGCGGAGGAGGCGCAGAAGGCCGGCGTGGCCACGCAGGTGACGGCCTCGCCGTGCACGAGCGACGCCGCGTGCCGCACGCGCGAGATCGTCGCCTCCGGCATCCTCGGCGACATCGTGGAGACCTACGCCTGGACGCGCCGCCCCGTGTGGCCGCAGGGCATGCCCGCATACCCCTCGTTCACCACGCCCGTGCCAGGCACGCTCGACTGGGATCTCTGGATCGGCTCGGCCGAGAAGCGTCCCTACGCCGACAAGTGGCCGGACGACAACCCGATTCCGAAGATGTGCCCCGAAGCCTGGAAAGGCGCGGCCGTGTACCACCCCTTCAACCACCGCGGCTGGTACGACTTCGGCGCGGGCGCGCTCGGCGACATGGGCTGCCACTGGGCGAACACGATCTACAAGGCGCTCGACCTCGACCACCCGTCCATGATCAGCGCGAGCTGCACGCGCCGCAGCGACGTGGCGTTCCCGCTCGCGAGCGTGGTCACGTTCGACTACCCGAAGCGCGGGAACTTCCCGGAGCTGCGCTTCACGTGGTGCGACGGCCTCATCAAGCCGCCGGCGCCAAAGGAGCTCGCCGGCGCGCCGCTGCCGAAGGAGGGCGTGATGTACGTGGGCACGAAGGCGAAAATGCTCATCTCCATGGAGAAGCAGAGCGAGATGCGCATCCTCGACCCGAAGCTCGACGCGCAGGCGAAGACGATTCCCGCCACTCTGCCGCGCCGCGGCCAGATCTGGGACGAGTGGATGACGGCGTGCAAGGGCGGCGAGAAGGCCGGCTGCGACTTCTCCTGGGCGAGGCGCATCACCGAGTTCGTGCTCCTCGGCAACCTCGCCGTGCGCACGGGCGGGCCGGTCGCCTTCGACCCGAAGACGATGCACGTCACGAACAATCCGGACGCCGACGCCCTCCTGCGCCTCAAGTACTACAACGGCTGGAGCCTGTAGGCCGGCCTAGCGCAGCGGAACTTTCGTCACGCGGTCGACCGTGAGGTCGGCGCGGCGGAAGATCGAGAGCTTGCAGCGCTGCTCGGCCGGATTGAACGGACGATACCCGAGCTCCTCGTAGTAGCTCACGAGGATTTCATCCTTCGTGAAGAAGATCGACGGGTAGCCGTAGCTGCTCATCGGGTCGTTCTCGATGTCGCAGATGAACTCCCACGTCTTGCCGTCGTCGCGGCTCACGCCGAGCGAAAGCGGAGAGCGCGGATACTGATGCTGCGGACCGGGGAACGAGTTGTCCCACGCGATGAACACCCACCCCGTGTACGGATCCTTCCGCAGGAAGTACGGCGCGCACGGGCTCTTCAGCGTCGTGGGACGCTCCGTGCACCACGTCTCGCCGCCGTCGCGCGACTCGGTCTCGTACAGATACCCCTTCCCCGTGCGCGCGAGCATCTTGATCGTGCCGTCCTTGCACTCGAACGTGGTCGGCTCGCAGAGCTGGTCCGCGACGGTCGTCTTGAGCCACAGTCCCTCATGCCACGTCTGCCCCTCGTCGTCCGAGTAGAAGGCGTTCACCCAGCCGACCGTCTCCAGCTTCTTCCCCAGCAACTCGTTCGGATGGATGGAGAAGGAGACGAGGATGCGTCCCGTGGAGAGGCGGATCGGGCGGTCGTTCATCAGGTAGAGCCGGCGGTTGTCCTCCGAGAGCGGCACCTTCCCCTCCCACGTCTTGCCTTCGTCCTTCGAGAACGACACGTAGAAGTTCGCCGCGCCGAGCTTGTTCGAGAGGATATTCTGCGCGGGCGCGCTCCACACGTTCATGAGCCGCCCGTCCTTGAGACGCAACGGGTTCGTGCCGCCGCCGGACGTCGGCGCGCCCTCGGACCGCGCGAACGGGTAGAGCTTGCGCCACGTCCGCCCGCCGTCGTCGCTCTTGCGGTACCAGCCCTTGATGCCGCAGACGATCCCGCCGTCCTTGTGCGCGAACAGGCACGCGCCGCACGAGCCCGGCCCCTTCGCGTCGAGGTGAAGCGCGTGCAGACGACCGACTGCTTCCGCGCGTCGTCCCAGTACTTGATGTACGTGGTCGCCACCACCGTGCCATCCGGCAGCAGGTGGATGCCCGGATAACCGCAGTCGCCCCCCGCGTAGCTGTGCAGGAGCTTCACGCGGTACGTGCCCTTCGTCTCCTTGGACTTGATCGCCGCGTACGGACCCACCCACGCCACGAAGTGTCCGCGCGTGGGCGACTTCGGCGCCATGTCGCGGAACACGATCACCAGGCGCCCGTCCGGGAGCTGCACGCCCTGGTGGCGGTCGCCCGTGAGCGCCCACGGCGCGTCCTCGGCCTTTGACCACGTCTTGCCCTCGTCGCGGCTGAACATCATCAGGCTGCACCCTTCGTGCGTGTTCTCGCGGATGAGGCAGCAGAGCTCGTTACCGTCCGGCGCGCGGAACACGTACGGCTCGCACGGGTTCTTCCCCTCCACGCGGCACACCACCTGCGGCTCGCTCCACGTGAAGCCGCCATCACGCGTAACGCTCTGCAACACCTCCAGCGGCGCACGGTCGTGTCCGTCCGGCCCGCGATGGAACATCCCGAGGTACGAGCCATCCTTCAACTGCACGACCGACGAGAACGCCATCACGCAACGGAACTGCTCACCGAGCGCCGACATCTCCTTCCACGTCTTTCCCTCGTCCTCGCTCATCACGGACGGCATTGCCTCGCCCCACTCGCGGTGGTCGTGGCAGTCCTTCGCGTCCGGACGCATCTTCGCCTGGCTCCACACCCAGAGACGCGCCTTGCCGTCGGGACCGACGAGGCGGTAGATGCTCGGACAGTTCACGTGCCGCGTGAAGCCTTCCGGGAAGCGGTCGTCGATGCGCGTCCACGTGCGGCCGCCGTCCGCCGACTCCGCCGCCGGGCCACACCAACCGCCGTGCGGCGTGCACCACACCGCGAGGATCCGTCCGTCCGGCAGAAGCGCCGTGGTGGGATGCCCCTGGTAGAGGTCGGGACGCCCCTCGGCCACGATCACGTCCTTCGTCTTGTCGCCCGAGAGGTCCACCCACGGGAACGTCTCGGCGATGCGCGCCGCCTTCCTCTCGCGCGCAAACACTTCGGCCACCGGGGCGAACAGCCCCGCCTTCACCGTAAAGTCGTACACGCGCATCGTGGCGCGCCACGGGCGCAGCGCGACCGGCCCGAACGTGCTCCGCCGGTCCGGCACGTTGAACAGCTCCTTGCCGTCGATTGCAAGGCGCATGCGTCCGCCTGCCCGCGTGACGACCAGCTCGAAGACACGCCCGTCCGAAACCACCGGCGGCTGGCCGCGCAGATTCGCCTTCGCCAGAACGCCGCCGCCCGAAAAGACCTTGCCGTCGGCTCCCTCAAAGCCGTAGAACTGGTCGCCGAGCTTTAAGACGGCTGCGCTGTTCGCAAGGCCGTCGATCGCCATCTTGACGCGCACCTCCACGTCCGGCCCCTCCGGCACGCCGGAGGCGTAGTACAGCGCCTTGTGGTCGGCCAGCACGACGCATCCGTCGCCGGGCTCCACCTGCGCGCCATTCGCGCCGACGAGCCCCACGGCCCTGCCGCCCGTCACCACCGCGCGCTCCGCGCCCGGGAGCGTCGCGCTTGCCGCGACCGCCATCACGATCCAAAACAGTCTTTTCATCGTTTTATGTCCTTTGCCTTTGGCTACGTAGGGCGTAGTATACCAAAAAAACCAGAAGAATTGGTACGCGAAATCGCGTTTGCGATTTCACGCACATCTCGTCCCCCCGCCGCCTGGAAGGCGGCTTTATCAGTTAGGCTGGAGCGCGGAGAGACGGAACGATGATGTACGGGGCGACTTTTTGCATTTGCGCTCCGATATCGCCACAAGTCATCCAGAAACCAAGTTGTGGCGAAATTGAAAGTCCAATCTCGCCACAACGACGCTTTTATGGTATGATATGGGGGAATTGGAGGCAAAGTCATGATTGGACGCAAAAAAGAGCTTGAAATCATTAAAAACTGCATAGAGGCGGATCGTTCTCGCCTGATTGTCGTCTATGGCCGCCGTCGTGTCGGGAAGACGTTTCTCGTGAGAGAGGCGTTCGACTACAGGTTTTCTTTCACGCATACCGGCCTTGAAGACGGCAATTTCCACGACCAACTTTCGGCGTTCTGGCGCTCGGTCAAGAGCCAGGGCGGCGGCGACTGCCAGCGGCCGTCGAATTGGATCGAGGCGTTCGGTCTTTTGAAAGAGCTTATTTCGTCGAGCCGGGACGAACGAAAGACCGTGTTCATCGACGAGCTTCCATGGATGGATACGAGGAATTCCGGGTTCGTCGGAGCTCTTGCCGATTTCTGGAACGGGTGGGCAAGCGCGCGCAAGGATGTCGTGATGGTCGTTTGCGGCAGTGCCGCCGCATGGATGGTCAAGAAGGTGTTGCACAATCGAGGGGGGCTCTTCAATCGCGCCAATCGGACAATCTGCCTTGCCCCGTTCACGTTGGGCGAATGCGAACGCTACCTTGAGTCGGAAGGCGCGGTCATGGACCGCAAGGACATTGTATCAGCATACATGGTGTTTGGGGGATCTCCTTATTATTGGAGCCTTTTGGACAAGGGCGAGAGCCTGTCGCAGAACGTCGACCGTCTTTTCTTCGCGGAGAATGCAGAGCTAAAGGACGAATTCTCCAAGCTGTACAGATCGGTATTCGATAACCCCGATCCGTATGTGGAGATAGTTACCGCGTTGGGCACGCGCAACGCCGGCCTTACGCGCGCGGAGCTTATCGAGGCGATCCCCGGCGCGGAAAGTTCGGGGACGCTGACACAGTGCCTCGACAATCTTGAACGGAGTGGATTTGTGCGCAAGTATTCGGAATCGGGAAAGACATGCCGGGGTAGCATCTACCAGCTCATCGACAACCTGACGCTTTTCCATTTCCGTTTTGTGCGAGACTACAACGGACACGACCCGATGCACTGGTCGCACCTCGTCACGGATCAGCGACGCGTGGCATGGGAGGGGGTGGCGTTTGAACGGGTGTGCCTCCTGCACAGTCAGCAGATCAAGAAGGCGCTCGGGATCGCAGGCGTGGCATCGGAGGAGTCGGCATGGCGGTGCCGGCCGTCTCCTGAAGTTGCAGGAGGCGCGCAGATAGATCTTGTGATCGAGCGCGCGGATCGCGTGACGAATCTTTGCGAGATGAAATTCGCTGCGGAACCTTATTCCATCGGCAAGGACGAGGCGGACGGCATGCGTAGGAAGACGGCGGCGTTCAAGGCGTCCACTGGAACGCGAAACGCCTGCCATGTCACCTATGTGACCACATACGGCGTGCAGAAAGGCAAGCACAGCGCGGTGATGCAGTCGCAGGTCGTCATGGATGATCTGTTTTCCGATTGATGGGATGGCCCCTTGTTGTGGCTGCAGAGGGAGCCTCCGTCACGGTTCGTACCACCAGTTGGCGGGGATGCTCGCGGGGCGGCCCTTGATGGATTCCGGCGTGAGGCCGTGCGTGACGATGAAATCCCACGGGGTGGTGTCCGTGACGTGATAGGCCGCCTCGAAGTAGGTGAAAAGGTTGAAGAAATACACGCCCGGCGCGCCGCGTTCGTACATGCGCCCGGCCCAGCCGCAGTACTCCGCCAAGGTCAGCATGCGGCGAGGGGAACGCCGTTTCGTTGTCGGGTCTTGCGTGATCACGCCGGTGTCGAGGCACGGAACCACCAGGGCGGACGACCCGGCATCCGCGACAATCTTCTGCCACGCACCCAACGGGATGTCGAAATCCACCGAACCGAAGAAGTTGGCCGGCACGACCCAGTCGACGAGCTTTTCCCGCGTCCACGCGGCGACGGCCATGCCCTTGGCCAACGCGGCGGCCGGACGCGAAGCGACCCGCACGCCCAGCAGGATCGGATGCCCGCGGCGCTTCGCCGCCGCATCCACCGCCGTGCGCGCCCGCCGCATGAACGCCGTCAGCGCCGCCGGATCCTGCGGAATCGGCCAGCGCATCCAATCGCACTCGAACCCGTCCACGTCATAGCGCGCCAGCATCTCCTCGATGAAGGCGAAGTGGTAGTCCTGCACGGCGGGAATGGAATAGTTGAAGCCCCCCTGCTTGCGGTATTCGGGATGCTCCACCCAGAACTTCGAATGCAGCCACGCCTTGGGTTCGTTCGCGTTGTGGTTGTCATTCATGCGCATGGAGAGCCAGGGCGAGACGCCGTGCGCGCGGATGGCGTCGATCTCCACCTGGATGGCGTCGACGCCGTTCGTGAACATCATGTAGTTACGGCGCATGTGGTCGTTCAGCGGAACGCCGGGTTCGCCCGTCCGCCACCAAGAAGGAGACATCGTCCTCGTGTCGCACAGCGTGACCTGCGCGCCCGGACAGATGAAGAAGTGCGTGAACGCGCCGTGGCCGAGAATGCGGTGGACGTATTCGCGCAGTCCCTCGGCGTTCATCTTGTCGTCGCCGAACTCGCTGCCGGTGAAGTGCGTGCTGTCGAGGTTGAACACGTTGATCGGCCGCGTCGCATGGTAGGGCGCACGCCCCGCGCGCGCCGCCACCACGGCCACCGCCGCCACCACGACCAATGCAAACGACCTCATGCGTGTTCTTCCCGTCTTCATCGCAATCAGCGCCTCACTTGATCACGACGATGGTGCCGGCGGCGACCACCTCGACCGTGAGCGGCGCGGAGTAGGACGTGCGCTCGCCGTCGGAGACGGCCAGCTGCAGCACGTACGTGCCGACGGCCGTGGCCGTGAACGTGGTCTCGCGCGCCGTCGCGTCGCCGAACGACGCGGCGGCCGCGTCGCCCGAGAGGACGCTCCATTCGTACGTCAGCTCGCCGTCGTCGAACACCGCCGTCGCCACGGCCTTCGCCTTCCTCGTGGCCACAGTCATCTTATCCGACGCGAAATTGTCAATCGCCGGCGCGCGGTTGGGTGCAATCACTGGATTCGCTGCAAGGTAGCGTATCTCACCCGGCGTCAATTTCCGCTTCCACATGCGCACTTCGTCGACAATGCCGGGGAACGTGCGGCTGTAGAAGTTCGCGGTCGTCCCGTCCTTGCTCCAGTTGGCGTTGTAGTCCCCAATCGATGCCATCGAGGCCGTGTAGTCCATGCCGCCGATCAGGACGTGGCTTCCGTTGACGCGCCCGCGGCTTCCGCCGAAAGTCGCCGTTGCGGTCTGCTTCACGCCGTCGTACCACATTTCCCACTTGGACAGGTTTGTCTCGTTTCGCGCGAGAATGCCGCAGACGTGCAGCCAACGTCCGACGGGGCTGGGCGACGGCACGGGGTAGTGCGCCATCCCGTAGTAGATTCCGCCGCTCGTCGTGCTGCCGGAACGTCCCTGCTGGTACAGCGTGAAACCGCCGGCGTTGACTTCGCTGGTCGGCGTGAACTTCTCGCTGTAGCGCAAGCCAAAAGTCCAGCCTTGCCCCACGACTGTCGCGCCGCAGATGTTGTTCGTGTCGGCCGGATCGATGTAGACCCACGCGCTGATCGTGAGATAGTCGTTCACGGGCGGCGGGTTGCCGACGCTGGCATACGCGGGATCGCCCTCCTCGTCCGAAGTCGCTCCCGTGTCGAAATAGGCCCCCGTGCCCGCATGCGCGTAGGCACGCGCGCCATAGCCGAGCTTGCCCGGCAGGTACTTGAGCTTGTTGTAGTCCGGCACCGTGAAGCCCGTGACGGGATGGACCGGGTCGAGGAAGTGCGGATTGGCATGGCCGTCCAGCGACCAGTAGTGGAGCAAGCCGTCAGACAGATGTGCGCCGTCCGTCTCGTCCGCCACCGTGACGGTCACGTCGGCAGAGGTTGTCGCCTGCCCGTCGTCCGCCGTGCAGGTGAGCACGTAGCTGCCCGCCGCCGTGAAGTACGCCTTCGTCTCGGCCGCGTGCGGCGGCTCGAACCACACGCCGCCCGGTCCTGACTTCTTCGTCCAGAAAACGCGAAGCGCGGCGGGCGCGGGCTTGCCGTCGTCCGAGACGGCTGCCGAGAGCGTTGCGGCGTCCGGCCGCGTGGCGGATGCCGCCGCTGCGAGCGTCACGGCCGGCGCCGCATTGCCGGCATCGGCCGCCACGCGCGTCACCGTCACCTCGTCGCTCGCGGAAACGCCAAGATCCGAGATCGTCAGGCGGAACACGTACGCGCCGACGACCGGCAGCGTCGCGCGCGTGACGGCGGCGGCGGGTTGCTCGATCGTCGCCCCTTCTCCGCCCGCCGGAGCGGAGACGAGCGTCCAGGCAATCTCGCCCGCGTAGCCGCCGCCGTGCGGACGCCAACCGCCCGCCGCGTTCGCCGCCACCGTGCCGGCCAGCGTCGCGCGTTCGCCCGTCACGGTAAAATCCGCGCCCGTGTCAATGGACGCAAGGCCGCGATAGACGCGCCGCACCTCGTTGGACGAGAGCGCGCCGCCGTAGATGCGGAAGTCGTCCAGGTCCCCGCAGAAATAGCGGGCGTTGGCGAACGACTTTTCCGAGTTGCCGACGAAGAACGCCTTTCTGGCGCCGACCGGCCGCAAGTCGAACGTCTGGTGGATGTTGTAGGACGCCGCCGGCTCGCCGTTCACGTACACGTCCACGATCCCCTTCCCGGCATCCGCCCCCTCGCCGACGATCCTGTTCACGACGGCGAGATGGCTCCACGTGTCGATATCCGCAAGTCCGTGAAGCGTGTGCGTCTTTGCCGTCGTCCCGCATCCGACGGGCATGGCGTAAAACCCGCGTCCGTTGTCGGCGAGGTCGCTGAAGATGGCATAGCCGCCTCCGCCGACGCCTCCGGCCGCGTTCAGGCCGTCGTAGAGGCGCGGGTACGGGTTGTCCCTTGCCGCGTCGTACGTCGGCGCCTCGCTCGACCGGCGCACCCAGCAGGTGACCGTGTGCTCGAAGATCGGGTGGCCGACCGTCGTGGCCTTGCCGCCCAGGCCGGTCGTGCCCCGGAAGCGCAGCGCCTTGCCGTCCACGCCGTCGTCCGTCAGCGCCATGTTCGCGCCCAGGGTCATCGCCGCGCCGTTGCCGGTGGCCTCGGGCGTCGAGAACGTGCCGTCGCCGTTCGCCGTCATCTCGTCGAACGGCCATCGCAGGAGTAGTCGCGCGCGCGTCGCCATCCCCTCGCCCGCCGCCGCGACGACCTGCCCGGCCGTCAAGGTCTCGTCGTAGAACCGGATGTCCGCCAGCAGGCCCGAGTACGGCCGCGTTCCCGGCCCGCCCGAGTTGCCCACGTAGACGTTCTGCTGCAGCCCCGTCCGCATCGCGCGGTTGTTCGTCCACGTGATCGTCTTCTGGAAGGCGCCGTCAAGGTAGGAAACGCATTCCAGTATCTCGAACCCGCTCGTCGCGTCCGTCCCCGTGCGCGCCACCGTGATCGCCACGTGGTGCCACGTCTCCCGGGACGGCGCGACGCAGTCGTTGAAGTTGCTCTGCGGGCTGTTCGCCTGGTCGATGAACGCCATGCCTGCCTGATTGCGCGGATAGTTGATACCGAAGCCCGAATAGCCCGTGCCGAGGATGTACGGGATGGTGTTCTGCTCGGCCCCCGACGCGTTCGGGAGCGAGCTGTCCGCCGCCGCGCGATGGCACCAGAACATGATCGTGGTGTTCGTGACGGCCGGGCAGGAGAACCGCCCCCATGCGGCCGTCGTGCCGTCGAACCGAAGGGCTTTCCCGCCGATGTCTGAATCGACCACCTCCACGCCCGCGCCGAGCGTCAGGTCGTGCCCGTTGCCGGACTTGTCGACGATCTTGCCGTTCGATACGGCTTCCATGTCCCACCAGATCACGGGATCGGGAAGATCAACCGCCCATGCGGAGAATCCCGCCGACACGGAGACCAGCGCAGCGGCCCAACAGCCCCGCGCCCAGAAACGACAAGCTCTACTCTGTTCCATCGTCTTTTCCTTTCAGTTTCTCGCCTGCCTGGACACTGCCGGCGGCTCCGCACCGGGGTATGCCCTTGGCAAGGTCGAAATGATTATACCACAAGTTTGTCAAAATGTGGTACGCGAAATCACAATTACGATTTTGCGCACGTCTCGATCTCCCGCCGCCTGGAAGGCGGCTTTCCCAGTTAGGCGGCTCGGCGGGACGCCTCGCCCCACCGCACGCCCCTCCCGTGCGATGTAGCGTATGGGGAGCCGCCATCTTGGCGGCGCTAACTGGGGGAGCCGCCATCTTGGCGGCGCGGACGGCGGTGGAACGCCGTCCCTACCATGGGTTGCGGCCGGCGCGGCTACAGGCTTTCGATCAGCGGCTCGTCGATGTTGCGCTTCCGCGCGCTGAAGTTGATGCCGACCAATGTGACGGGGCGCTTGCCGCCCTTGTACGCGTCGGCATAGCCCTTCTCGCGGATCTGCCGGACCGCCGCCTTCGCGCTCCTGTTGAACTTGAACTCGAACACGTACACGGCCTTCCTCGTCTCCACGATCGCGTCGGCGTAGCCAAACACGGAGGCTTCTTCGGCCAGCACGTTCGCGCCCAGCATTTTCATGAACAGCTGGAAATGCCGCTTCGCGTCGGCCTCGCTCTTGACGCGCCACGTGGGCGGAAGCGAAGCGTAGAGCGAATAGAGCGTCTTGCCGACGAGCATCCGCACATCCCCCTCCGCCAGCTGCCGCTTCGCCACGTCGACGAGCGCCGTGAAGTCCCGCTCCTCGATCTTCATCAGCTGCTTCCACCAGAGCGCCTTCAGGGACTCGCGCACCTCCATGTTGGGCACACCGAGGGTCATGCGCGGGTGCCTCGCCGGGTCGTTGGCGGGATGGTACCACTCGACTCCCTTGATCGTGAGGTATCCGCTCTGGTAGAGAAGCGACACCCACGGCAGGTCCTCCGCGTCGCAGACGTCGAGGTCGTCCAGCGTCGCCGTCACGCCGTCGATGTTGTCCGGGCGCTTGTCGCACGCCTGGAGCCGCTCGAGGATGAGCGTGGGCATGCCGGTCTTCGACCAGTAGTTGATGAGTATTCCGCTCGGGATGGCCTTGCCGACGGCGACGGGATTGAGGACGCGCTTCGTCGAGAACGGGGAGAACCTGTACGAGTCGTACCAGAAGAGAAGGCTCTTGAAGGCCGTCTTGTAGTCGCACTTCATCTTCCTCGCCATGGCGGCGATGTGCCGGTGGAAATACGTCTCCATCTCCTTGCGCGTGTAGCCGAGGAGTGCCGCGTACTGCGGATTCTCGATCGTCAGGTCGGTGAGGTTGTTGAGCCCCGAGAACACGGAGAGCTTCGTGAACTTCGAGACGCCCGTCATCATCAGGAAGCGGATGACGCCCACGTTGTTCTTCAGGGTCGAGTAGAACCCGTGCATCTCGCGCCGCATCGCGCGGAGCGCCCGGCGGTCGTCGAGGAGCCCGCCGAGCGGGTGGTCGTACTCGTCGACCAGCACCACGACCCTCTTGTCGCCCTTGTTCGCCGCCGCGAGCCCCTTGATCAACCTGTCGAACAGCAGGCCGGGCGCATCGGACTTCTTGTACGGAATCTCCTCCTTCTCCAGCCGTTCCTGCAAAGTCGTCGTGAGGGATCGCACGAATCCCTCGCGCGTACCCTCCTTGTCGAAGTCGGACATGTTGAGGTCGATGACGGGATACGTCTGCGACCAGTTCCACCTCTTCTTCTCGATCTTGAGCCCCTTGAAGAGCCTCTTCTTCCCCTGAAACAGGTACTTGAGCGTCGAGAGCATGAGCGACTTGCCGAACCGGCGCGGACGCGAGATGAAGAACAGCGTCCCGTTCTTGCCGTTGGCCAACTTCCACAACATGTCGGTCTTGTCGACGTATGCGTAGCCGCCTGTTACCAGCCGCTCAAAGTCGTAGTTGTCTGTCGCTATCGGTTTCATGTCGCATAGTATACCACAAAACCGCACCCCTCCAGCGTCCAGCCGTGCGAAAGTTCAGCCTTCTCGGTCATGGCACTAGTTCGCTAATACTCCCGCCGCAAGCTTGTCCGTCTCGGAAATGCGGAAACGGGTGCAGGCCACCGACTGGAGACGGTCGTCGGGGAAGAGCTTGATGTAGGTGGTGCAGAGGATCGTGCCGTCGGTCAGCAGCTCCACGCCCGAATAGCCCGTGTCGCCCTTCCAGCCGCCGTACTGCGAGCCGCTCCAGCTCTTCATCAGGTGGATGCGGTACTGGCCGGGACGGCCGCTCCGCAGGTCGTCGTACGTGCCCACCCATGCGACGTACTGCCCGTAGGTGCTGCTGCCGAGCGCGCGGTCGCGGAACGCCACCACCCAGCGTCCGTCCGGCAGCTGCACGCCCTCGTGGCGGTCGCCCGTCAGTCCCCAGCAGGTGTCGACGGGCTTTGTCCAGGTCTTGCCCTCGTCGCGGCTGAAGCACATCATGCTACGCGCGGTGTGGCGGTTCTCGCGGATGAGGAGGCCGATCTCGCTGCCGTCCGGCGAGCGCAGCGCGAACGGCTCGCAGAGGTTCTTGTTCTCCGCCGCCGCCACGATGCGCGGCGCGCCCCACGTGAAGCCGCCGTCCTTCGTGACGCTCATCCACACCGCCTGGTCGTCGGTCGGACGGTCCTTCGCCTTCTCCTTCGACTTGAACACCTGCCCGAAGAGCGCGCTCGTGCCGTCCTTGAGGGGCATGAAGCCCGTCGGCGGCATGCCGGCTGAGAGGTGCGGCGCGGGCGGCGTGACCCACCAGCTCTTCCCGTTGTCGCGGCTTATCATGATGCCAAGCCCGCCACCCGTCTCGGGCTGGCAGTTCGCGCTGAACACGCAGAAGTTGACGCCCGAGCCATCGGGACGCGGCACCGTCTGGAGCGTGGGGCAGTTGCGGTGGAACTTGTACTGCGCGGGCAGGAGGTCGTCGATGCGCGTCCACGTGCGGCCGCCGTCGTCCGACCGCGCGGCCGGACCGCATCCGCCGCCGTGTTTGATCGTCCAGACGCAGAAGAGCGTCTTGCCATCGGGCGTGAGGAGCGTGGTGGGGTGTCCCTGGTACGTGTCGGGCGTGCCCATCGCGATGACCGTCTGGCGGAACGCGTCGCGCGTGAGGTCGACGATCGGCAGCTCGTCGTGGTACGTCTGGACGATCTTCTTCGGAGGCCGTCCGTCCGGCGCCGTCTTCGCGAGCGCGGCGATCTCGGCGGCGGAGAGGAGGCGCGGCTCGTAGCGCACGTCGGCGATCTCGCCCTCGAACGGACGGTTCCCGCCCTTCGACGCGTTGCCGAGGCACGCGGTACCGCCCTTGTAGACCGCCGGCAGCGGCTTGCCCTTCATCCCCGCTTCCGCGTCGGCGCCGTTGATCCACAGCTTCGGCGTTCCGGGATCGTACTCGCTCGCCGCGCCCATCGTCACCGCCACGTGCGTCCAGGCGTTCGTCGGCAGGACGCCGCTGAAACCCCATGCACTCGGTCGCCCGGGCATTTCGACCCCGAACGTCAGGCCCGCGAGGTTCGATCCGTCGGATGGCTGCGACGGGTGCAAGTAGAACGCCGGCGCCTGGATGATGCGCGGATACGGCTTGTCGCCCTTGCCCCAGCCGCCGACCTTCACCCATGCCGCGAAGGTCACCGCCTTAGCCTCCGGCACCTCCAGCGCCTCGCCGCAAGACCGTTCGCCGTCGAAGCGGCGCGGATCCGCCGCCCCTGCGGCCAACGCCGCCAACGCGGAAACGAGCGCGCCTGCAAAAAGGCTGCGCCACTCCAAATGACAAACACTGCTCTGTTCCATCGTCTTTTCCTTTCAGCTTTTCGTCCGCCAGAACGCCGCCGGCGGCTCCGCACCGGGGTATGCCCTTGGCAAGGTCGAAGTGATTATACCACAAGTTCGGCAAATTGTGGTGCGCGAAATCGCGTTTGCGATTTCGCGCACGTCTCTACCTCCTGCCGCCTGGAAGGCGGCTTCCCTAGTTAGCGGGCGCAACAAGTTGCGCCCCTCCCGCAGGGGAACTACCGAACGGCCGCG
>ONRL01000231.1 GCA_900320225.1 uncultured Lentisphaerota bacterium | reverse complement strand
CGGCAGGCCCTTGGTGAAATCCCATTCAAACGCGCCGGCCACGAGCGCGATCGCGGCGGCGAATACGGTCAGTTGTCTTTTCATGGCGGGAAAAGTATATCAAAAATTCGCAGAACACGCGTCCGCCATGGGAGGATGGCCCGCACTCTGGCGGTTTTTTTTCAATCACATGGAAAGTTCGTTTTTGGTATGCACTGCGGCGTGGGAAGGGCAGCAACAGACATCTACACGTTCGAGAACCTGCGCTCGGCAGGGTTTAGGGATTGTCGGCGAGTTGTTGCATGAACTTCCGAAATCTCTTTCTGGGTATCGTCTCCTTGAATTTTCATCGTCCCAATGACTTCAAGAACAGATAGAATAGTTGTCTGGTGATTGTTGTTGACATGATGATTTTAAAGGTTAACCGTGAAACGATGATTCGCGTCGCGGAGTAATAACGTCTTAGGGATTGCCATATCGTGCAACCGCGTATTGTGGCGTCAAAGCGAAACCAAAGCAATTGTGTGTCCGTGAGCATTTTAGAAACTTTAGAAATGGACCATGGAGGCTCTCCCGCATAATGCAGGACAATCGACGTGTCGTAAGTGGAGTCTGGAACATATCTTGGGATGACCTGCCAACGCTGCGGAAGTAGTCCAGCCTCTTTGCCGATCAAGGCGTTCATGGCGGTTTGGTCTGCAAGCAGCACGTCTTGATGTTCGTGTAGGAATTCGCAGATGGACTTTGTTAAATTCTTTTCCCTGAATGCTTGCAAGTTGAAGAATGAAAGACCCGTGCAGAAATACCTATCGGCATCGAACGGTATGGAGTTTAGGCGAAACCACTCTCGCTCAAAATCGATAGTCGACTGTACCATATCTTTTGTACTTTGATAAGCTATGCTGTCATCTTGAAAATCCCAGAGTTCGGTGATGTCTGCCATCCATAGCAAATCAACGTCGCAATAGATGATATGTTTTGTTTCAGGCTTGAGGTTCGGAAGTAGAAGCCGTGCATAGGCCATTCGATTTCCATGAAAAAGCGGGAAATCGGATAAATCAGTTTCATTGACCTTGATCGCCTGCAGTCTAGTGCGTGAGTGGAATGCACGAATCCTGTTCTGTAAGAATGTGAGTTTTTCCGCCTTTATCCCACCATCAAGTATCGTGAAGGCAAGTTGCCTTCGCTTGTCGGCAAAACGTGCGATACTACAAGCAGTTACGAGAAGCCCGTCGAAATATCTGTCGTTGGCCGCAAAGGCGACTTCTACGACAGGGTCAATATGATGCATGTTCATGTCGCGTGGATTTCAAAAGCGATGAAGAACATCATAGGCATGAACATAACCGGCCCATTCATGTCTTTTGGCGTTCCTTTCATCTTGGTTGCCACTGGGGCGGCAACCACACGCGCTCTCGCCCTTCGCGGAGACCTCCTCGCATGCATGAAAAAAGAGCGCACATCTTCCCATGCACTCAGTCGAAGCCCGTCCAAAGGCCTACAGGAATACAGTGAAAGACAATGCGCCCATATGGGCGCATCACCACTCTCATGCCGTTCCTGCAGTGAAAATTTGGACGTATTTCGACTGAACGACTGGTTAGCGTTGATGCTAAGCATAAGACGTCCGGTGGGGCTTGATCAGTCGCAATAAAACCGATATTCCCACCCGTTCTCCGGACTATGTTCCCACGCCGCATGATCGGCTCGCACCGTTCTTCGCCTCGTGGGATGTTGGTATTATAGCAAAACCGCGTTCGCTGTGCGCCTCAAAACGGAATTTCTTAGTCCATTACCTATTTGGTGTGGATTGCGGAACTGATCGCACCGGATTCGGGGGAGTTATTCCGGATTCGGGGGAGTTATTATTGAATTGCTCCAGTTTCCGCTGTGCGGCGTATGGTTGACAAGCGTAGGGGTAAGGTGTATACTTTTTGCAAAAACGATATGCATATGAGGCGGACATGGCAACAACAAGGTTGGCTTTGAGCATGGATGAGGACGTGGTGGCGCGTGCACGCCGCCTGGCCAAGGTCCGGAACACAAGCATTTCAAGACTTTTTGTTTCGTTCGTCTGCTTGATGGAACAGTCGGCCACCGTCCAGACCGAATTGCCCCCCTTGACAAAACGGGCACTCGGCCTTGCAAAGGGCGATCTCTCGGTTGATTGGGACTACAAGGATGTCCTCGCGGATGCGCTCGTTGAGAAGTATGGGGGCTGAAGATGAAGAAGCGCATATTCGTTGACACGAACATTCTCCTTGACGTACTGCTGGAACGCGAGGGGTTTTACTATGATGCCCTCAAGATTTGGGCGGCTGCCGAAGAGGGGAAGGTGGATGCCTACATCGCCGCCATTTCCGTCAACAACGTGCATTACGTGGTGAAACGGCTGAAGAGCGAGACCACGGCGATGATCGCAGTGCGTATCATCCTGCGTATCTTCAAGGTCGTCCCCGTCGATTCGGAGCTGCTTTCCTGTGCGGCGGACTTTCACTGCAAGGACTTCGAGGACGACATCCAGTTCCAGTGTGCGCTTCGCCTGAAATGTTCGCAGTTCTTCACGCGCAATCCCACGCACTACGACTCCTCTCTCATGGCAATCGTCCCTCCATCCTCGTTTGTGTCGTGAGAGCAAAATTCGACACATTCATCCACAGGAAAGAGGTATGCCATTGAAGAGTTCTATTCTGCTGCTGGTCGTGGTCTTGGTGGCGCGGGCAGACGCGTACACCGGTGCCCGCGTGGAAGAGATCGCCGGATGGCTGCCGGAGCGCCCGGCGGCGTGCGGCGCGCGCATCGGCGACCGGGCGGCGTGGGACCGCCTCGCGGCGCTGCCGTCAGCGGCCGTGCGCATCCGCGCCGCCGAGAAGATGCTGGGCGACCCGATCCCCGAGCTGAGCGACGCCATGTACATGGAGTTCTCGCGCTCCGGCAACCGGTCGCGCTACCGCCAGAAGTACGACAGGCTCTACTTCGGGCTGGCCGACCTGACGCTGGGCGAGTGCCTCGAGAACAAGGGACGCTTCCTGCCCGCGATCGTCGCCCACATCGAGGCCATCTGCTCCCTGCGCAGCTGGACGTATCCCGCGCATGACCAGAAGCTGCTGAGTTTCAACGGCTCGCCGCACATCGACGTGGGCAGCGCGCGCCTCACGGCGTATCTCGCCCTGGCCTACGACTGGCTGCGCGACGTATTGCAGCCGGAGACGCGCGCCCGGCTCCTCGCCGAATGCGACCGCCGGTCCTTCCAGCCCTACCTCGCGACCTGCCGCAACTTCTCCCCGAAGGATTCCGTCATGGCGCGCAGGAACTGGTGGTTCCACGCCGAGAACAACTGGAACTCGGCCTGCAACTCCGGCGTGGTGCGCGCGGCGCTCGCGATGGTGGAGGACCGCCGTGTGCGCGCGGAGTTCGTCGCCGCGGCCGAGGAGGCCGTGCCGTACGCGATGCGCGGCTACCTCTCCGACGGCTACTGCACGGAGGGCATGGGCTACTGGGGCTACGGCTACGGCAACCTCCTGATGCTCGGCCTCACCGTGCGCGCGGCCACGGGCGGGAAGGTGGATCTCTTCACCGACCCCAAGCACCGCGCCGTGATGATGTTCCCGTACGGCAACCGCCTGATGGGGTGGAACTCGCCCCATTTCGCCGACTACGCTGCCAATCCCAGCCTCCCCCTGCTCGCGCTCGAACGCCAGGTGTTTCCCGACATCACCTCGCGCCGCGCGTCCGGGCTGGACCTCCTCGCCGGCGACGAGGGGTACGCGCACAGCGACCTGACGTTCATCGCCCTGCGCGCGTTCGGGCAGGAACCCGCGCCCGACGGCGCGGACGGCTTCGACGCGCTCCCGCCGCGCACCTGGTTCCCGGAAGGGCAGGTGCTGATCGCGCGCGGCGAGTGGCCGGAGCGGACGATGCGCCTGAGCGTGGCCATCAAGGGCGGACACAACGGCGAGCTCCACAACCACAACGACGTTGGCTCCTACGTGGTCATGCTCGACGGCGACGAGATGGGCGGCGATCCCGGTCCCGAGGTCTACCGCGCCCAGACGTTCTCGAAGGACCGCTATCTCTCGAAGGTCCTCAACTCCTACGGGCATCCCGTGCCGGTCGTCGGGGGACAGCTCCAGCAAACGGGGCGCGCCGCCGCCGCGAAAATCGTCAAAACCGATTTCACGGACGCGCGGGACGAGATCGTCATCGACCTTACGGGCACCTACTCCGTGCCGACGCTGAAGTCCCTCGTGCGCACGCTGGCATTCGACCGGAAGACCGCAACGGTCACGGTGTCCGACGCCGTCACGTGCTCCGAGCCAACGGCGTTCGAGGTCCCGGTGATCACCTACCGCGACTACACGAAGGACGAAAAGGGGTTGCACTTCGCGTTCCGCAAGAAGAAGGGCGTGCGCACGCTGGGAATGACCGTTGAGGCATCGGCGCCCGTGGCGTTCCGCCACGAGGTGATCGAGAACAAGCCACGACCCGACGTGACGCGGCTCGCATTTTCCTTCGCGCAGCCCGTCACGAACGCCACCCTGTCGCTCGTCTACACCCCCAGCCACAAGCCGCCCTCGATGTGACGGTGCCCCCGTGCGCCGCCAAGATGGCGGCTCTCCATACGGGAGGGTCGCGCTCCTGTGCGGCCGCCTAACTGGGAAAGCGTTAATCATGTTCCCTTTCATGCTTTACGGAACACCCTCGGCTATGTTATACTGCGCGCATGAAAAAGATGTTTCTGGTTGCGGTGGCGGCCGCGTGTGCCGTTCAAGGCGTGAATGCGCTTCCAACGAACGCCGTGCGCGACGCGCTTGATCCTCCGGAGCTGAGGCGGACGCGCATCCAGGGGCCGATCGGCGCGAAGTTCGACATCTTCATGCACGAGCGCTGTCTCTCCGACTTCGCCCGCAACGTGGTGGTGCGCGAGGCGCGCGAGGCGTTCGCGCATCCCGACGACGACATCTTCAATGCGCCGGTGGGCATGTGGAAGGGCGAGTTCTGGGGCAAGCTGATGATCTCGTCCGCACGTGTGGCGGAGTATCAGGACGACCCGGAGTTCCGTTCCTTCCTGCGCGCCGAGGCGCACCGCCTCATGCGCTTCCAGCGGCCCGACGGCTACCTCGGCACCTACGTGAACCCCGAGTTCGTGATTCCCGGCGACCCCGAGGCGGCGCGGAAGACGATGGGCTGGGCGTGCGACTGGTGCTGGAACCTCTGGTGCCGCAAGTACACGATGTGGGGGCTTCTGATGATTTACAAGGTAACAGGCGACCGCGAGATCCTCGCCGCCGCCGACCGCGCCATGACGCAGCAGATCGAGTTGCTCCGCAGGATGGGCGTGAAGCTGTGCGACACCGGCACGGCCGCGATGGTCGGCATGCCGAGCTGCTCGGTCCTCAAGCCGCTCGTGATGCTCTACCGCGAGACGGGCAAGCAGCTCTACCTCGACTACGCGCGGGAGATCGTCTCGTACTGGGACCGTCCCGGCAACCTCGCCCCCAACTTCTTCCCGAACGCCGCCACGGGCCGTCCGCTCAACGAATGGTATCCCGACCGCACCGGCCGCTGGGGCAAGGCGTACGAGATGATGAGTTGCCTCGACGGCGTGCTGGAGTTCTACCGCCTCACGGGCGAGGCGCGTTGCCTGGAGATGGTGAAGCAAATGCAGTCGATCCTCTGGGCGACCGAGCGCAACCTCGTGGAGAGCGTGGGCTACAACGACCAGTTCGTGGGCGCGACGCGCCACCTGAACGGCACGTCCGAGCCGTGCGACGCGATCCACTGGATCCGCCTCAACCTCGACCTCTA
>ONRL01000070.1 GCA_900320225.1 uncultured Lentisphaerota bacterium | reverse complement strand
CCGCCGCGCCCCCACGGTCAGCATCCGTGAAGTTCCCACGGCCCCTGTGCCACCCCCCGTCCAACCCGTCTGGCAACCCACGCCCGGACCAGCGCCCGCACCCATCCCAGAGCCGGAACCCGAGCCCGAACCGCAACCTGCGGTTGAACCGGAACCTATCCCCGAACCGGAGCCCGAACCCATCCCCGAATCGGAGCCTGAACCGGCACCCGAGCCCGAACCAGAGCCGGAACCGGCACCCGAGCCGGCACCTGAACCCGAGCCGATTACCGAACCGCCGCAGGTCGTCCGCGGTCTGGATCTCTTTGAACAGGCCCCCTACCGTTCTTCCACGGACGAATCCTCCGACTATGAAGAAGGCGGCCCCTCGGCGACGGATCGTTTCCGCAAGAGCCTGTCGGCCGTCTCCAGCGGCGTCTTGAAGACGGTGCGCAACATTCCCCGCCGTGCTTGGCGCATGACTGCCCTTGTGCTGTGCACGATCCTCGTGATCCTCTTCATCGCGTGGAGCTTCGGCAAACTCTACCAGGCCACCTCCACGCCGCCCGCGCCTGCGGAGACGCCCGTTTCGCCCGTCGTCGTCACGCCTGCCGCTCAGCCTGCAAAGGCCCCCGCGCCGTCCGCAAAGACCCCCACGAAACCTGCAAAGGCCCCCGCGAAACCCGGCAAACTCGTCTCGACCGGGCAAGACATCCCGAACCTGTTCGTCGACTGACCCTCCATGAAATGCGAACTTTGCCATGCGGCTGACGCCGAGACGGTCCTGCACCTGAAGAAAGACGGACAGGACCGCGAGTTGTACGTCTGCAAAAAATGCGCGGCGGCGGCCAAGCACCCGAAAGGCAAAAAAGACGACAAGGGGAATTCCGTCTCGGTCATCGGCCCAGACGGCAAGCCCCCGCAGTTCGTCGAGGACTTCTTCAAGGCCGCGCTGGGGTTGGTCGATGGCCTGGGGCACCTCGAGGAGGAGCGCAAGAACGGCAAGAGGGTCTGTCCGCTCTGCCATGCGACTTGGGAGATGCTTGAGCAGCGCGGCACTCTCGGCTGCCCCCGCTGCTGGAAGACGTTCGCCGCCGAAATCCGCACGAATTTCCTCCGCAGCGACTACGGCGTCCAACATGTCGGCGCGATGCCGGAGAAAACGACGGGCGCCGATTCGCGCGCCTACCTTGAACGCGAACTGAAGAAGGCGATCCGCCTGCAGAAATACGAGAAGGCCGCCGAAATCCAACGCCTCCTCGACGGGCTCGGGAAGGACGCCCCGGGAGCGGAAGGGAAGGAACCGACATGAGCGCCCACCCCAGAGGACGCCCCGGCCGTCAGCCGAAACGCCAGCCGCTCGGCACGTATCCGAACCTTCTCTGCTCCGACGCGCTCGGCGGCGGCAAGCTCACCCTCTTCCGCAACCCCGCCGACCGGCCGTTCGGCGAACGCGACGCCTACTCCATCGTCGTGGAATGGTCGGCCCCGTCGGACATCACCGCAGCCTACACCAAGGCCGAAGAGGAGGAACGCCGCCTCGCCGCACGGCACCGCTTCGCCTGGCACCCCGACTTCGGCTACCTTTCCCCCTTCCCCGGGCACTGCGGCACGGGCATCCTGATCGAGGCCGAAGTCCATCTGGAAGGACTCCACATCATCGGCGACCTGCCACTCGTCCTCGCGGGCCTCACGGCCATGCGCATCGCCTACGAGGGGCTCACCGCAGACGGCATCCGCAACGTGGCGCACCTCTTCCGCATCTGCAACGACTCCGCCATCGGGCTCCCGGAACGCAAGCTCGTCGAACGCGTCGCGCGCGCGTTCACGCAGCTGGCGGAGCAGGAGACCGCCGCGCGCAAGGTACTCGTGGACGATCATCCGCTCCTCTTCCTGGACTCCGTCGAGCGCGCGCTCGCCATCCTCCGCAACGCGCGCCTCATGTCCCCCGGCGAATACATCGACCTGCTCTCGCCCGTCCGACTCGCCGCCATCATGGGATTCCTCGACGGCGTCTCGCGGCAGGACGTGGACAAGATCATGCGCCACCATCTCGAGCACCCCGACCGGTCGCAGCCCCCGGCCACCCAGGAGGAGGAGCACCAGCGCGACAACCGCGACGCGGCCTTCGCCGACCGCGTGAGCGCCTACTTCTCGAAGGTGCGTCTCAACGACTTCGCATTGGACATCCTTTCATGAACAACGACTACACACCAAACGCAAACCAGGCCCTCGACGGCGCAGAAGCCGCCGCCCGCCGCTACAACCATTCCTACATCGGCACCGAGCACCTGCTCTGTTCCATCCTCGCCATCCCGAACTGCGGCGCCTGCCGGCGGTTCCGCGCGCTGGACGTCGACCCGGACGAACTCCGCCTCCAGCTCGAGCAGATGATCGGACACAGCGAAAACGTGCGCATGCGCGGCGAAATCCCCATCACGGCGCGCACGCGCAAGATCCTCGAACTCGCCAAACTCGAGGCGCGGCGCCTCCAGGCCTCTGCCGTGGGCACCGAGCACATCATCCTCGCCATCCTCTCCGAAGGAGAGTCCGTGGCCGCGCAGATCCTCGCCGGACACGGCCTCACGCCCGAAGCCTTCGCAAAGGCCGAGTCGCAGGTGGACGACGAGCCCCTTCCCGACGAACCCGCGCCGGACGAGTCCGCCGAAGGCGAAGAGGACGAAGCTCCCGCCCCCGACGGCGAGACGAAGTCCGCGAAGAAAGGCAAGACCCCGGCGCTCAACATCTTCGGACGCGACCTCACCGCCCTCGCGCGCAAGGGCGAGCTCGACCCCGTCATCGGACGCAAGCAGGAGCTCGTACGCGTCATCCAGGTCCTCTCCCGCCGCACGAAGAACAACGCCGTGCTGATCGGCGAGGCCGGCGTGGGGAAGACCGCCGTGGTGGAGGGCCTCGCGCAGGCCATCGCCCTCGGCGACGTCCCCGAACGCATGCGCGACAAACGCGTCGTCTCGCTCGACATGGCGCGCGTCGTCGCCGGCACGCAGTACCGCGGACAGTTCGAGGAACGTCTCAAGCAACTCATCGAGGAGGTGAAGCTCGTCGGCAACGTCGTCCTCTTCCTCGACGAGATCCACACGCTCGTGGGCGCCGGCGGCGCCGAAGGCGCGATGGACGCCGCGAACATCCTCAAGCCCGCCCTCGCGCGCGGCGAACTGCAGGTCGTGGGCGCCACCACGATGAAGGAATACCATAAGTCCATCGAGAAGGACGCCGCCCTCGAGCGCCGGTTCCAGTCCATCCTCGTGAACGAACCCGCCATCGACGAAGCCGTCGAGATACTCCGCGGCATCGCTCCCCGTTACGAGAAGCACCACAACGTGAAGTTCGCCGACGAGGCCCTCCGCGCCGCCGTAACGCTCACGGCCCGCTACCTGCCCGCGCGCCTGCTCCCCGACAAGGCGATCGACGCCATCGACGAGACGGGATCGCGCGTGCGCATGAAATCCGCCGTGCGCCCGCCCGACTTCAAGGCCGACGAGGCGGAGATCGCCGAGATCCACGCCCGCAAGGAAGCCGCCGTCAAGGCGAGCGCCTTCGAGGACGCCGCCAAGTGGCGCGACGCCGAACTCGCCGCGCGCGAGGCGCTCGCCGCCAAAGTGAAGCAGTGGCGCGAGGAGCACGCGGAGAAGACGATCGCCGTCTCGCCCGACGACATCGCCGCCACCGTCGCCTCGATCAGCGGCGTGCCCGTGGAGCGCATGACCGAATCCACCGCCGGCAAGCTCCTCAACATCGAGAAGGAGCTGAACGCCGCCGTCATCGGGCAGAGCGCCGCCATCGAGTCGATCGCCCGCGCCCTGCGCCGCTCGCGCGCAAACCTCGGCGACCCCAAGCGCCCGATCGGCAGTTTCCTCTTTCTCGGCCCCACCGGCGTGGGCAAGACGCTCCTCGCGAAGATGCTCGCCGAAAAGGTCTACGGCGACCCCAAGGCGCTCATCGCCCTCGACATGACCGAGTTCTCCTCCGCCTTCACGAGCTCGCGCCTCGTGGGCGCGCCGCCCGGCTACGTCGGCTACGACGAAGGCGGACAGCTCACGGAACGCGTCCGCCGCCGCCCCTACTCCGTCGTGCTGTTCGACGAGTTCGAGAAGGCGTCCTCGGATGTCATGAACATGATGCTGCAGCTGCTCGACGACGGACGCCTCACGGACGGCCAGGGCCGCCAGGTGGACTTCCGCAACACGATCGTGATCGCCACCGCCAACCTCGGCTTCGACTTCGCAAAGGAAGGCAAAAGCTTCGGCTTCTCGCAGGAGACGGCCAGCGCCTCCTATGAAACGCTGCGCGACAAGCTCATGGACGAGGCCAAGCGAACCTTCCGCCCGGAACTCCTCAACCGCTTCGACGAAACGGTGGTGTTCCGCAAGCTCGAAAAGAACGACGTCGTGACGATCCTCGACATCGAACTCGCCAAGCTGCGCACGCGCCTCTCCGAGCGCGACATGACACTCGAGCTCGACAAGAAGGCGACCGACTTCCTCGTCACAAAGGGTTCGGACGACGCGATGGGCGCACGCCCGCTGCGCCGTGCGGTGCAGCACTACGTGGAGGACCCGCTCGCCGACCTCCTCCTCCGTGAGGAACTCGTCCCCGGCCGCATCAAGGTGTCGCTCACAAAGGACGAAACCGCCCTTACGTTCAAGCAGCCGCGTCAGAAATCTTCCGACGACGCCTGATTCCGACAATGCGATTACGGCCCGGAACTCAGTACCAGGGCATTGAAACCCAAACGATATCCCCCGGGTTGTGGAAACGGCACAGCAGGGGCCAGTCGTAGACGGCAAGGGCGCCATGCACGGAGTCGGCGAAATTGGCCTTTGCGCCCGTGCGGATCTCATCAGCCCACGCTGGCGGCTTGTCGTGCATCTCCACCGCGTCCGTAAACGACGCGGGCGCCACGAAGCGCGCATGGACCGCCGGAATCACGGCGCGGCCGCAGGCGACGAGACGCGGCGGCGCGCCAAAGCGCGCGCTCAGCATGTCCGCACAGTCAATGAGATTCTCGGCGCGGATGCCCACGAGCGAACGGCCGAGCGGATACCACGTCATGGCCAACGTTTCGTCGGGGACGGCCTGCGCCGAGAACTTACGCGCGAAACGTCCAATCTCGCCCCAGCCGCAAAGGTCCGGCAGCAACACAGGGCTCCCGTCGGCAAGACTGCGGCGCGCCTGCGCGAAGCGGGCCGTGCGCGAACCATCCCCGCAGATGATCGTCGGTGACGTCTTCACGGTGTCCGGAACGAGCAACACGGCGGGGAACTGCGCGCCGTCGGAAGAGAAGAACGACAGACGTTCCAGCGTCACGCCCGGCAGTTTCTCTGTGCCCAGAATGTGCGCCTCCGAAATCGGTCGCGCAGGAGCGCGACCCTCCCCCTTCGATCGGTCGTTCAAACGGATTCCGGCGAGTCGCGCCACGGTTTCCGCCGACAGGATGGCTACTCCCGCAGCGGGAGGGTCGCGCTCCTGCGCGACCGCCTCCAATCGCTTCAATTCATCCTTCAGCAAATCATGCACCGTCCGCGCGCCGGGCAAGGAACACGTCCGCCCTTCCGGCGTCGCGTACAGTTCGCGTTCATCGCGGTAGGTGGCAACCTGTTTCTGGACGAATCCATATTCCTTGCCGCCCAGATTGAGTCCCACATTCTCCTCCCGATAGGAGTCGACATCGGTTCGGAAGGCCTCGCGATCGTCGTTGACCCAGCGGCGGAACCAGTCGAGCGATGCCCGTCGGCTGCCCTCGGGCCAGTAGTGTCCACACGTGCCGCGAATGAGCGCGAAGCGGTCGCTCCAGCCAAAGCGTCCGGCGACGTCCTGCGCGGCGGCGAAGGTAGAGACCATGCCCTTGTAGGGGAAGATGTCGCCCAGCGTGCAGCATACGAGGACCGGACTCGGCGCGCGCAGCAGCAAATAGCCAAGGTGGTTGAGACCGAAGGTCAGCTGCCCGAAGTGTTCCTGTTCGGCGTCCGAGGGGAAACGCTGGTCAAACGTATCATGGATGGTGGAAAGATAACAGGCGGGCGCAGCCGCCTTCACGCGGTCGTCGAGGGACATCACGAGGGACGTGGCCGTCCCGCCGCCGGAGATGCCGTAGACGCACAACTTCTCCTTGTCCACGTCGGGACGCTCCTGCAGGTAGTCGAGCGCGCGCATGGCATCCCATACGCGGATTCGCGCAAAGGACCAGCCCAGCCGGTCCGCGAGCGCGCCGCCCCAGTTGTGTCCGCGCCAGCTCATCCGGTCCGGCGACACGACGCGCTCGCCCTGGTCGACGGGATCGTACACGAGCGAGACGAATCCCGCCCGTGCTCCGGCGATGCCAGCGTACTGGTAGCCGGCGGCCGCCTTACCGTTGTCCGTGTGGCCGCACGGCACGATGAGCCCCGGATAGGGTGGCTTGCAATCAGATGTAGTACGCGGCACGTACACGTTGCCGCTTACCCAGAAATTCGACTGCGACTCGAACAGCACCTTCTCGATGCGGATGCCCTCCTCGAGAAGGATCGTGCCGGTGGTGCGGGCCTGAAGCGGCGTCCTCGTGGGCAGTCCGCCCAGCGCGGCGATGAAAGCCGCCCGCATCGTTTTCTGGCGGGCGGCCAATTCCTCAGGCGTCTTGACCTTCCGCCACGCCTCGTCGGCCGCGATGTCGGCCTCGGCGAGCGCGCTCATCGCGAGCAGTTCGCTGGAGCCCGCGAGCGCGGACGGCAGGACGGGGCGCGCGACGGCCTCCTCCAGCGGATTGCGCGCCGCTGCGCACCAGGTGCCCAGCAGCGCGCACGCGAATGAGACGGCCGCCCGTTTCAAGACCATCGCCCGTTTACTTGCCCGCAACGGGCTTGAGCGTGACGCTCCACGTCTCGCACTGGATCGGGAAGATGTACTTCGCCATTGGCTGCGGGCCGCAGCTCGCGCCGCCGAGGCCGAGCTGGCGCACGTCGAGGTTCAGCACCACTTCGGGACGCGCCACGAGCGGCGCACGGTAGCGCTTCTGCCCCGCACGGTGGCGCGCGAACTCGAGGTCCTCCATACCGTAGTGCAGCGCCTGCACGAAGAGCGGCACGTCGCCGCTGAACTCCACGCCCTTGCCCGCGGCGTCCGTGAAGCGGACCTTGCGGACCTCGCACTTGTAGCCGTTGTCCTGCGGGCGCACGTAGTCCTCGAACTGCTGCGTGACCGTACTCTCCCACCAGCCGAGGAACGAGCCCGTGCAGCGGTCGACGTAGTTCTCATACGGGCCGCGTCCGTAGTAGGCCATGTTCTCGAGAGACTTGTCGAGTTTCCACGTGGTGCCGAGGCGCGGCAGGGCCTTCGGCATCGTGCCGTGCGGCGTGACGTAGTTCTTCACCGTCACCACGCCGTCGGGGGCGAACGACCACTCCGCCTCGTGCGTGAAGCCAGCGGACTTCGAACCCGTCACCTCCACGCAGGACTTCACCTGCACGGTGTTCACGCCCTCGGGGCACGCGACCTTGAGCGGACGCGCGTGGTAGCGCAACTGCGTGAGGCCGGAGGCGTAGAAACCGCGGCCCTTGCGGTCCTCGCCCCACGGGTTGCCGTCGCGCAGCCAGCGGTCGTTGTCCGTGAACGCGCGCTCGCAGGTGAGCTGCGGTCCGGCCACGACGCCGGGCGCGAGGTCCTTGAGCACGGTCTTGCCGTTCATCACGAGCTCGCACAGCGTGCCGGAGCAGCGGCAGAACACGGCGCGCGTGCCGCCGGCCACGACCGTGACGGTCTTGTCGCCTTCGGCCACGGTCGGGCGCGCGCCCGCGGCGGGCGCCGGCGCGGGCGCGGCGACCTTCTTCACCGCGAGCTGGTCGCGCGCCACGGCGTAGCCCTTCTTCGCCCAGAGCGTGTCGGCCTTCAGCTTGAAGGAGAAGTTGACGAGGTACTCGCCGGGCTCGGTCATCTTGTCCGCCGGCAGCTGCACGGTGAACGTGCCGCGCGAAAGCGGCGCGAGGGCGGGCGCGTCAAACGTTCCGGAGGCGATCTTCCTGCCGTCCTTCAGCAGCTCCCACGCGCCGTCGAAGGCGTCCGCGGACGTAAAGCCGAAGCGGTTCCAGAGCGTGGCGACGCCGGTCGCCGCGTCGTACTTCTCGACCACGAGGTTGCGGTGGACGTGGCCCACCTCAACGAGCTTCGCGGAGACGTTGCGCAGCGGGTCGACCACGCCGTTGCAGCAGAACGGGCCGTCGTTCGGCTCCTCGTCGAAGTCGGCGCCGTAGGCGAGGAAGCGCTCGCGCTTGCCGGTCTTCGGGCACACGCGGTCGGTGTACTTCCAGATCGCCTGGTCCACCCAGTCCCAGATGCAGCCGCCGGCGAGCGAGTCGTACTTGTAGAACACGTCCCAGTACTCCTGGAAGTTGCCGATGGCGTTGCCCATCGCGTGGGCGTATTCGCACATGAAGAACGCCTTGCCGGCGGAGTGCCGCGTGGGCGAGTCGGGCTTCTGCTTCTTCTCCGCGAGGTCGATCGCGTCCTTGATGTTGTCGCCGAGCTGGCCGCGGCCGTCGAGCCACTCGACCGAGGGATACATGGTCGAATCCACGTCGGCGTCGATGTTGCCGCGCTCCCAGTGGATCGGACGCGTGGGGTCGAGCTGCTTGACGGCGGCGATCGTGTCGATGAAGCCGGGGCCGTGGCCCGTCTCGTTGCCCATCGACCAGAGCGTCACGGCGGGGTGGTTGCGGTAGTTCATCACGTTGTTGAGGTTGCGCTCCTTGATGGAGGCGAACCACTCCTTGTGGAGGCCGAGGCCTTCCTTGCCGTAGCCGGGCTCGTGCGCCTCCACGTTCGCCTCGGCGACCATGTAGATGCCGTACTTGTCGCAGAGGTCGTACCAGCTATGGTGGTCGGGATAGTGGCACGTGCGGACGGTGTTGATGTTGAACTGCTTGAAGAGCGTGATGTCCTTGAGCATCTCCTCCATCGACACGGTGCGCCCGTTCTCGGGGCTGCATTCGTGGCGGTTCACGCCCTTGAACTTGATCTTCTTGCCGTTGAAGACGATCGCGTTACCCACGATCTTCACCTCCTTGAAGCCCACGCGGCACGCGCGGACGTCGTCGCCGGCCTTCATCACGAGGGTGTAGAGATAGGGATCCTCGGCGGACCACAGGCGCACGTTCGGCACGTCGAGCTTGTCGGTGAACGTGCCCACGGGACGGAACTGGGCATCGTAGAGCGTGGCCGAGACCTTCGCGTCGCCGCCGCGCACCGTCGTCTTCAGGTTCAGCGTCGCGTTGCGGTAGTCGGGCGAGAAGGTCTGCGTGACGTAGAAATCGTCGAGGCGCACCTTGGGCGTCGCAAAGAGCGACACGTCGCGGTAGATGCCCGAGTAGCGGAACATGTCCTGGTCCTCGAGGTAGGAGCCGTCGCACCAGCGGTAGACCTCCACCGCGAGCTGGTTCTCGCCGGCCTTGAGGTATTTCGTGATGTTGAACTCGCTCGGGAGCTTGGAATCCTCGGCGTAGCCCACCTGCTGTCCGTTCACCCACACGTAGTAGGCGGAGTAGACGCCGTCGAAGCGGATGAACACGTCGCGCCCGGCCCAGCCCTCGGGCACGGTGAACGTGCGGCGGTAGGACGAGACGGGGTTGTAGTCGGGCTTCTCCGTGTCGCGGTTGAGGATGCGCGGCCACTTGTTCGCGTGGGGGTAGCGCACGTTCACATAGCCGGGCGAGCCGAACCCGCGCATCTCCACGCAGCTCGGCACGTCAATCGTGAACCAGTCGGAGTCGTCGAAGTCGGTCTTCCAGAAGTCGAGCGGACGGAGCGCGGGGTTGCCGCACCAGCTGATCTTCCACGTGCCGTTGAGCGATATCCGGTAGGGCGTCGCGGGCTCGAGGGCGTCCGTGAGGGCGGCGTCCGCCGAGGCAAGCGGCATCGAGTAGGCGCGCGCGGGCTCGCGGTTGCGGGAGTTGACGGCCGTGTTCTCCCAGTCGTTCGGCTCGGCGGCGGCCACAAGGGCGGAAAGCGCCGCCGTCGCAATGAGTGCAATCTTCATGAGTGTTCCTTTTTCATGTTTACGTCAGAAATGCGATGCCGACATGATACCATTTCCCACCCCTCCCGCGCAAGGGCAAAAACGCTACTTCACGCGGTGCGGGAGACCTTCGGGGGCCACGTATGCGCGCAGCTCGTAGGGTTGCAGGGCGAGTTCAAGCGCCGACGCGCCCATGAGGCCGCCGACGCGCTCGTCCCGCACGAGGTCGCGCGTGCGCTTCGGCACCTCCAGCGTCACGCGTACGGGCTTCGCCTCGGTGTTGACCACGTAGAACCAGCTCGCGCCTTCGTACGTCTTCTGGCGCAGGCGCACGCCGTCCGGCGTCGCCGGGCCCACGTCGTCGAACACGACCGCCGGGAGCGCGCGGAACGCCTGCACGAACGGCACGAGGACGTCCTCCATGCCGTACGTGCCCACGAGGAACCCGCCCTTCGAGACGCCCAGCACGTCGCCGTGGCGGAGCGGCTCCACGAAATGCCGCAGCGCGTTCACGCCGCTCGGGTTGATCGTGGTGACGCGCCACGGGCACTCGTCCAGCCAGTCGCAGGAAAGCGAATTCGCCGCGCCCTTCTTGGTGCCGCGCCCGATCGCGCTTTCCCAGTAGCGGTCGTGCTGGTGTACCCACGGACGCGCCGCGCCCTGCAGGAGCGCGTAGAAGCCCGGCAGCGTGTCGAGCACGCGCTGGTGGTCCCGGGCTGCCGGACTTGGATAGCGTGACGGCGCGCGGAACCGGTAGTCGGCCGGCACCATCGTCTGGCAGAGGATGAGGTTGGGAATTTCCTTCGTGAGGCGCGCGCGGTCGAGTCCGCACGCGCGGTGCTGGCGCTCCATGAAGCCCGGTTTCATGAAATCGGGATGCCGGACGTTGGCGGGAATCATGTAGTTGATCCAGAGCGTGAGGTCGGAACGCCGCTCGGCGAGCTTGCGCGCCTGCTGGGCGTAGAACGCCGTCACCTGGTCACAGCGCCACTGAATCCAGTCCTCCCAAGCGTTCGCGCGCAGCCAGTCGGCGTAGGCCTTGCCGCGCAGGGGGTCCTTCTTCGAGACCGGTATCTTCAGGCCCTTCGCCTTCGCGAACGCCTGCACGGTGTAGTCGTTGTAGCCGCTGATGTCGTCGCCGAAGGTGAGCATGCAGTGGCGCGTCACGTGCAGGCACACGCCCTTGAAGGACGGATGCGCCGCCCCTTGGTCGAGCAGGGCGTCGATCATGTCGTCGATGTAGCGCTGCACCTTCGGGTGGTGGAAGTTGAAGTTCGGCGGCGTGTCGTGCCAGCCGCCCCAGTTGGGCTTGCCCGTGTCGTGGATGGCGATGGGACTGTCGTGGAGCGTGCCGTCGGACATCGACTGCCGCGTGACGAGGTCCTCCGGCACGGGCATCGTGTTCGGGTTGACGGTCGGGTAGATCGACAGCCCCTCGCAGTCGAACTTCGCGTACCACGCGCTGAGAAAGTCGGGGGCGTGGTTGCGCGGGTTGTAGCGCTCGCCGATGAGTCCGTGGTACCAGGCGCCGGGATACGCGAGCACGTTCTCGCCGGTGTACTTCATGAGCGCGGCCGTGCGGTCGATTAGGTTCTCGAGGTCGTTCGGGTCGTGGCCGTTGGAATTCGGCACGGCGAAGTCGTAGCCGATCGCCGGATCCTCGTAGTAGAGCACCACCGAACGGCGCGGCGTATGGCGCACGGGGTCGGGATGCGAAAACTCCTTCCGGTTGAGGTCGCGCCAGAAGCGCTTCGCGCCGCTCTCCCGCTCAGGATCCGGCGGCTCATGGATCTCGGCCGGCGGCAGCGCGCCGCCCTCCACGCGGTACACGCGCACGGACGCAATCGCGGCGGGCGCGCCGTCGCGCGCCGTCATCGCCACGAGCGCCACCTCGGGCGCGCTCGTCCAGTACAGGCAGCGGTGCGTGAGCACGCGGCCGGTGTTGCGGTATTCGTCGCCAGCCGCGTAGCCAACCTGCATCGTGTAATCGCCGCTGGACCGGCGCGCGTCCTGGATGAGGATGTCGGCCGTGCGCACGGCGTCGTCCGGATAGTCGATCTCGAAGCAGTGAAGCGGCGCGTTCGTGTCGAGATTGAAGCGCAGGGCGAAACGGTTGCCCGCCCTCGGACCGGCCTCGAGGTACGGCGTGGCGCCCAGTCGCTTCGCGGCGACGGGCCCCACGGCACGGAAACGGTCGGACGGCGGCGTGCGGTCGAGACTGAGCGTCTGGACGAGCTTGAGGTTGACGGGGCGTCCATCGCCCTTTGCGCCCGCAAGTTCATACGGATTGTCGCGGCGAAGCACGTTCACGGGCACGTCGCCGTAGAACCAGGTGCCGTCCGTGGCGCGGAGACGGTAGGCACCTGCGGGAAGGTTCACCTTCAAGCGCTTCGCGCGCCCGGCGACGGACTGTTTCCACGACGACACGACGGCGCCGGAGGCGTCGCAGAGACACCAGTGGAGCTTCGAGAGGTCGCATCCTGCCGGACTTGTCGCCTTCGCCTCGATCACGGAGTTCTCGCCGGCGACGGCCCACACGCCCGTTGCGGTGATTTCTATGACTTTCTCCCGACGGTAGAGTTCGCGAATCTGCTCACGCGTGAGCGGCGCGGAGTAGATGCGCAGGTCGTCGATGAGACCGTCGAACTGGTTGCCCTTCCCGCGGCAACCCACGCAGAACGTCTGAAAGACCTCGCGGCCGAACGTCAGCAACTCGCCCTGCGGCGCAAGCGCCTTCTTCATCGGCGACGCGCCGTCTCCCGCACCGCCGGGGGCGCGGCCGTTGATGAAGATCCGCGCGCCGGCCTCATCCCACGTCACGGCGAGGTGGGTCCAGTCGTCCTCGAGGGTGCCGCCCCACGTGCGGTAGGAGTCGTCGTCGTCGCTCACGTCCGCGCGCAGCTGCGGACCGTAGAACCAGAACCAGAGCTGTCCGCTCCCGATGCGCTCGCCGGACGGCGCGGGGTTCGCGAAGAGGTCACGCCAGATTTCGCCCCCCTTCGCGTTGCGCCCCTTGTCGGGCCACTCGCGCTTGAACCAGAGGCTCACGGTGCCGCGTTCGGGCACGAGGTTGCTGGGCGCGGCGTATGCGAGCGCGGACTTCGCGGCGCGCGTGAGGCGCACGGCCTGGCCGCGCTTGCCCTCGGCGTAGGAGAGGTGCTCGGCGCAGACGGGCGCGGCGGCGCCCTTCGCGAACTTCGCGTCGGCGGAACCGTCGAACGGCGCATGGAAGAGCAGCTCCGGCGCGACGACGGGCTTTTCGGGGCTGCTCGGCAGTTCCGAGACGAGGCCGTAGCGCGCGCCGTGGAACGCGACGGGGCCGCGAACATTCTCCACGTCCCAGCGCAGGTGCAGGGATTTCAGGTCGGCATCGACGAGCTGCACCATCGCGAACGTACGCGGACGGCGCTTCACGGTGATGTCGCGGCTCTGGTAGTAGTGGCGGGAGCCGTGTCCCTCAAAGTACATGCGCACCTTCGCCGAGCCGTCGGCGCTGAAGGTGTTCTGGAGCGTGCAGTCCTGTCCGCACCAGGGCTTGAGGCCGATGTCCGCGCTCGTGAACACGAGCTTGATCATCCCGGCGTCAAACGCGGCGCGCGGGTCGATCACGAGCCGGTCGGCGGCGTTGGAGACGACGAGCTTCGCGGCGAAGTCGCCGCCCTCGGTGTTGAAGGAGAGAATCTCCTTTCCGGCGGGGTCGACCACGCGCACGCGGCGCGCGTCGCGCACGACGCGCACGTCGCTCCACGCGCAGGCAGGGAACTTCACGACCTCCGCGGACGATGCCATGGCAAGGCCAGCGGCGAGACAGGCGGCAAGGGAGGGTGAGAGGAGGCGCATCGGCGTGTTCCGTACGGGTCAGTTCGTGAAACCGAGGACGTCGCGCATCGTGTAGAGTCCCGGCGCGCGGCCCGCGGCCCACTGCGCCGCGCGCAGCGCCCCGGCGGCGAACGCCTCGCGGCTCTGCGCCTTGTGCGTGATCTCCACGCGCTCCACGTCGCCGGCGAACATGACGGTATGGTCGCCCACCACGCTGCCGCCCCGGAGGGCGTGGACGGCGATCTCGCCCTGCGGACGCTCTCCGACCATGCCCTTGCGTCCGTACACGGCCACGTCGTCGAGCGCCACGCCGCGCCCTGCGGCCGCTGCCTTCGCGAGCATGAGCGCGGTACCGCTCGGCGCGTCCTTCTTGTGCCTGTGGTGCATCTCCACCACCTCCACGTCGTAGGCCGGCCCCAGCACCTGCGCGGCGGTCCGGACAAGGTTCAGCAGCAGGTTCACGCCGAGGGAGTAGTTGCCGCTCTGAACGACGGGTATCTTCTTCGCCGCCGCGTCCACCACGGCCTGCTCCTCCGGCGCGAGGCCCGTCGTGCCGATCACGTACGGGATGCCCTGCGCGGCCGCTTTCTCCACGCTCGGCGGCACGGCCGTGTGGAACGAGAAGTCGACCACGGCCTCCGTGCCCGCCGGCCATTCGCGTGCATAGCCGTCCGCCACGTCGATCTCCGCGACGACGTCCAGACCCGCGTCCTCGCCCGCGAGCTTCACGAGCATGCGTCCCATGCGCCCTGCGGCGCCAACGATTGCAATCTTCATCTTGCTTTCCTTTGCCGATCGTGTACCAAAAAAACGCGGCCGCGCTTCCGCGCGGCCCTTGCCGTTTCCGTCGGATGGTGGGATGCTCTACCAACTGAGCTACTTCCCCGTGGCGGAAAACGGCATGTAGTATAGCATTTCCCCGCCTCGCGCGCAAGGGGGCATTTCAAAAAAATCGCTTGACGAGGAAAAGGCATTCCGTGACTTTGAGGGGACGCTGGCGCAGGTTGCGGCTTCCCCTGAACGTGTTGTACTCCGTCTCGAACGGCGTCACGCGGCCGAGCGTCGCGAGGAAACGCAGAAAGCTCTCCCGCTTGATGAATCCCTCCGAATTGTACGAAACCATCAGGAACCGGGCCGGCGTGGACGCGAGGAGTTCGAAGAACGCCGCTTCCGCCTCCCGCCGCTGGTTGTAGCGCGAGTGATTCCACCCCTTCGGAATGCCGCTCACCTTGCTGATCGATTCCGGTGCCCGGTTCGCGACGAGCAGGTTCAGCATGAAGTAGTTGGAACCGTACGGATGCTGGTTGTACGGCGGATCGAAGTAGGCGAGGTCGACCGGTTCAAGCGATTTCACCACCTCGTTCGCGTCACCGCGCAGCACCACGCTTTCACAGTCGAAATTGGAGAGGACCGGCTTTCGGAGCTCCACCTTCCCGCAGATGCGCGAGAGTGCGTTGCGTCCCTCCCCGCCGAACGTGCCCACACCGCGCCGATCCTTGTAGAATCCCTTGAAAACGCCGGACGTGTTCGCGTGGATCGACGCTTCGGCGAGGAGCGGCGCGAGGAGGAGGTCGAAATAGCGCGCCGGAACGACGTCGTCCAGGGCGCGCCGCGCGGAATCGAGCAGGACCGCGTTCTCCCGCGTGTAGAACGCGCGTTCGCCCTTCCGGATGCGCGCGTCGTCCTTCGGCGCGTAGAGGTCGCTGATCGGCCCGGGCGCGAGATGCGCCTGCGTGGAGGCGGTCCAGGCGCGGAACACCGCGTCGAACTCGGCCTCGTCGATGGCGGACCGGTTCGTCAGATAGCACCGGTTGACCACCTCGCTGTACCGTTCAAGGTCGTTCGCGACGATCAGGCTGGCGTGCCGCTTCATGAAACGCGACACGACGCCGCTGCCGGCGAAGGCGTCGAAGAACGAAATGCGCTTCTTTCCAAGCGCCTTCTTCACCATCTTCACGCCCGCGCCGAGAAACGGCAGCAACGCGCGCTTGTTGCCGAGATACGTGAGAATCTGCTCGGTCAGGTAGGC
>ONRL01000058.1 GCA_900320225.1 uncultured Lentisphaerota bacterium | reverse complement strand
CCAACTCGTATGAAAATCACACGGCAAAGCAACGTGACAAGGCGTCGATTCCTCGGTTCGGTGGCGGCTGCCGCCGCGACGGAGATCGTGCTGTCGGCGAAAGGAGAAACGAAGATGAAGGAAATCAAACTTGAGGCGCTGCCCTACGCGGAGGATGCGCTGGCGCCTGCTATTTCGGCGAAGACGATCTCGTTCCACTACGGAAAGCACCATGCGGGCTACGTCAAGACGCTGAACGGGCTCATTGCCGGAACGTCTTACGAGGGCCTTTCGCTTGAGGAGATTGTCCGTACCGCCGCCGAACGCGGCGACACGGCGATTTTCAACAACGCGGCGCAGACGTGGAACCACACGTTCTACTGGAATTCGCTCGCCCCGTCCGGGAAGGGTGGCGCGCCGTCCGACGTGCTGCTGGCGGCGATCGAATCGGCGTTCGGTTCGCTGGACGCCTGCAAGGCCGCGCTCGCGGATGCAGCGATCAAGCGCTTCGGTAGCGGCTGGGCGTGGCTCGTCGTGGAGAACGGGAAGGTGAAGGTGGAAAGCACGCCGAACGCCGAGTCGCCAATCACGCGCCCCGACGTGAAGCCGTTGCTTGTCGTGGACGTGTGGGAGCACGCCTACTACCTTGACTGGCAGAACCTCCGCGCCGACTACGTGAAGGCGGTTGTGGGCGGACTTCTTGACTGGAACGCCGCTTCCCGCCGGTTTGCCTAGCGGGCGGCGACGGGTCGGCAACCGAAAGCAGAGGAACCGTAAATGAAACTTGGAATCAGAGAGTCGATCGACAAGATCAAGACGTTCTCGCGGATATTCGTGGAACGTCCGCGCTTCGCGATGGTGATTGCCATCGTGCTGACGATTGCCGGCGTGATGTCAATTACCTGGCTGCCGATCTCGCAATACCCGCGCCTGACGCCGCCGACCATCTCGGTGATGTACAACTATCCCGGCGCGAACGCGAAGGAGATCCTCAACACGGTCGCCATGCCGATCGAGGACGAGGTGAACGGCGTGGACGACATGCTGTACATGGTCGGTTCGTGCTCCGACACGGGCAACTACCAGCTCCAGGTCTCGTTCGAGGTGGAGTCGGACCGCGACATGGACATGGTGAAGATCCAGAACCGCGTGGCGCAGGCCGAGGCGAAGCTGCCCACCGAGGTGAAGCAGCTCGGCGGCCGCATCCGCGCGCAGGCCGAGGACATGCTCGGCGTGATCTGCCTCCGGTCGCCGCGGGGCACGATGTCTCGCCTGCAGATCTCCGACTACATCTACGGCAACATCCAGCCGGTGCTGCTCCGCATTCCCGGCGTGGGCGAGGCCACGGTGTACGGCCCGAAGCTCTCCATGCGCGTGTGGATGGACCCCGACCGCATGGCGGCGCAGGGGCTCAACTCCGAGGAGGTGATCGCCGCCGTCACGAAGCAGAACGTCCAGGCGAGCGTCGGCTCCGTGGGCGCCTCGCCCATCCCCGCGCACGGCGCGAAGGTGTACACGCTCACGGCGAAGGGCCGCCTCATGACGCCGAAGGAATTCAACGAGATCGTCATCCGGCGCGACGCGAACGGCGGCCTCGTGAAGCTCAAGGACATCGCGCGCACGGAGGTGGGCGAGGAGAACTACATGTTCACCGGCCAGTTCAACGGCGGCAACGCCGTCTCGATCGCCCTCCAGCAGAAGCCCGGCGCGAACGCGATCGCCACGATGGACATGATCCAGAAGGAGATGGAGCGCCTCGCCCAGTCGTTCCCGGACGACCTCGAGTGGATCACGCCGTACGACGCCACGGACTACGTGCGCATGTGCGTGAAGGAGATCGTGGTGACGCTCGGCATCACGTTCGGCCTCGTGGTGCTCGTGTGCTACCTCTTCCTGCAGGACTGGCGCGCCACGCTCATCCCGTGCCTCACGATCCCCGTCTCGCTCTGCTCCACCTTCATCCTGATGGCGATCCTCGGCTACACGATCAACATCCTCACCCTGTTCGGCCTGGTGCTCGCGATCGGCGTGGTGGTGGACGACTGCATCGTGGTGGTGGAGCGCGTCCAGTTCCTCATCGAGACGCGCGGCCTCAACGCGAAGGAGGCGACCATCCAGGCGATGAGCGACGTGACGAGCGCCGTCATCGCGACCACGCTCGTGCTGCTCGGCATCTTCGTGCCCGTCGGCTTCATGAGCGGCATCACGGGCCGCATCTACCAGCAGTTCTCCGTGACGCTTTCGGCGGCGGTGTGCTTCTCCACGCTTTGCGCGCTCACGCTCGCGCCGGCGCTCTGCTCGCTCATCCTGCGCGAGGCGCGTCCGTACAAACACGGGCCGCTCGCCTGGTTCAACTGGTGCGTGGAGAGGTTCAAGGGTCTGTTCGTGACGGCGGCGAAGTGGCTGGCGAGCCGCATCTTCCTCGCGGGCGTGTTGCTGATACTGATGGTCCTGCTCACGGTCTCGCTCTTCACGAAGACGCAGACCGCCTTCCTGCCCGACGAGGACCAGCGCGTGGTGTTCGCGTCGATGGAGATGCCGGAGGGCACGGCGCGCGACCGCAGCCGCGACACGGCCCTGCGCGCCGTGGAGATCCTGCGCACGCTGCCAGAGGTGGAGAGCGTCCTCTCCATCACGGGCTGGGGCATGATCGGCGGGCGCGGCGAGAACCAGACGACGCTGATCATCGACCTGAAGGGGTGGGACAAGCGTCCGTTGCCGGAGCAGCACGCCGCCATGCTGGTCGGCAAGATACAGGCCATGCTCTCGGCCATCCCGGAGCCGAAGTGGCAGGTGTTCATGCCGCCGGCGATCCCCGGCCTCGGCATGTCGAACGGCATCTCCGTGCACATCCAGGACAAGGCCGACGCCGACCCGATGAAAATGGACGAGGTCAAGAAGAAGATCCTCGCGAAGCTGAACCAGAACCCGCACATCCTCATGGCCTTCGCCGGCTACAACGCGGAGACGCCCCACCTCAAGTTCAACCTCGACCGCACGAAGGCCGAGATGTTCCACGTGCCGGTGGCGACGATCTACGCAACGCTCCAGAACTACCTCGGCTCGCGCTACGTGAACGACGTGAACCTCGGCACGCAGGTGAACCGCGTGACCGTGGCGGCCGAGTCGTCCGCCCGCGCCACGCCCGAGGCGGTGGAGCGCCTCTACGTGCGGTCGGACACCGGGTCGATGGTTCCCGTCGGTTCGCTCGGCACGATCTCGCGCGAGCTGGGCCCGCGCACGATCTACACGCGCGACAAGTACGTGACGGCGGGACTCAACATCCTGCCGCTGCCGGGCGTGCCGTCCGGTCTCGTGATGAACGAGATCCGCGACCTGCTCAAGGAGGAACTGCCGGACGGCTACGGCTACGATTGGGCGGCACTTTCCTTCCAGGAGGCGCGCAACGAGGGCACGGCCGCGCCGCTCATCCTCCTCGCGGTGCTCTTCGGCTACCTCTTCCTCGTGGCGCAGTACGAGAGCTGGACAATCCCGCTCCCCGTGATGCTCTCCATCTTCGTGGCCGTGTTCGGCGCGCTCCTGGGCCTCAAGTACTGGGGCATTTTCGCGACGGGCAAGCCGTTCGCGCTCTCGATCTACGCGCAGCTTGGCCTCGTGCTCCTCGTGGGACTCGCTTCGAAGAACGCCATCCTGCTCGTGGAGTTCGCGAAGGACAAGCACGAGAACGAGGGGTTCTCCATCGTGGACGCCGCCGGCGCGGCGGCGGGCGAGCGCCTGCGCGCCCTCCTGATGACGGCCCTTACCACGCTCCTCGGCACGCTCCCGATGATGCTCGCCACCGGCGCGGGCGCCGCGAGCCGCAACCACCTCGGCACCACCGAGTTCTTCGGCATGCTCGCCTCGGTGCTGTTCGGCATCCTGCTCGTCCCCGGACTCTACGCGCTCTTCCAGACGTGGCGCGAGCGCATCAAGCGGTTCTTCGCCTACCTGTCGGCGCGCGCGCGCCGGCGCCGCGAACTGAAGGCGAGAGAATCCGATCAATCTCACGCAGAGGTGCAGAGAGGCTGAGAGCACAGAGATGTTTTATTCACACTCATTCTTCTCTGTGTTCTCTGCGCCTCTGCGTGATAAAACGATATCGCGATACTGCACTCCACTGCTTGTCGCGATGGCAGCGCTGACGGCCGAGGCGCGGTTCGTCGATCCCGAGATCGAGAAGGCGCCGGTCGTGCAGGTGAAGCAGGCGTCCGTGCCGGGGAAGGCCGCCTCCCTTCTTCCGCGCGGCAAGACGTGGAAGCTCGTCTGGCACGACGAGTTCGACGCGAGGGAGATCGACAAGACGAAGTGGATGTGCCGCGAAAGCTTCTGGGGACAGGACTTCCCCGCGTTCGCACATAACTTCGAGGGCGTGGAGATGACGGGCGAGACCGTGAAGCTCCATCTCCTCCGCAAGGGCGACGACTTCTGCTCGCCGCATCTCCAGACCGGCTCTCTCACCTACGACATCCCGAAGGACTCCTCCGGCTTCTGGCCGTTCGGCACGTACCGTAAGCCGCTCTTCATGAAGTGCTACGGCTACTTCGAGATCCGCTGCCGTCTGCCGAAGAACTCCGGCTGGCACGCCGCGTTCTGGTTGCAGGCGCCGGGCGTCGGCGCCACGCCCGACCCTGCGGTCTCCGGCGTGGAGACGGACATCATGGAAACCTACCGTCTGGTCTCCGACGGCATCGTCGTGGGCGGCAACGGCTGGAACGGCTACGGGAAGAACTCCTGCTGGTTCGACCACTTCGCGTGGAAGCACGAGGAGACCGCGGACGGCTGGCACAACTACGGCTGCGACTGGACGCCCGAGGGCTACACCTTCTACTGCGACGGCAAGAAGGTGGGCGAGCAGAACTATCCCGTCTCGCACGTCGAGCAGTTCCTGCTCGTCTCCACCGAGCCGGGCGGCTACCGCAAGGCCGGCAGCGACGGTGGCCTTTCGGCGGGGCGCCGGACATGGGGCAAGCCCGACGAACGCCTCTTCAAGGCCCAGCTGCCCGACTTCTTCGAGGTCGACTACGTGCGCGTGTACGACGCCGTGGAAATGCAGGAGTACGAGCTCAAACATCCCGACGTGCCGGACGTGGAGGCGTGGGTCGAGACCGCCTGGAAGCGCGTGATGAAGGAGTTCTACTCGCCGAAGACGGGCGGCATCTACGTCTGCGCGCCGAAGGACGTGCAGCCGGCGCGCGACTTCCCCGGCGGCCTGCTCAAGCCGGAACTCGGCTACGGGAAGGGAATCGAGGACTGCGCGATCAACGGCGGCACGGCGCTCTCCGGCCTCGTGGACGCCTACGCGATGACGAAGGGGCCCGCCTACGCCGCAGACGCGGCGAAGATCGCGAAGGGGCTTCTCAACCTCGTCAACGCCCATCCGTACAAGGGGTTCGTGGCGCGCGGGCTGTGCGTGGAGGACGGGAAGTCCATCTGCCGGCTCTCGTCGCGCGACCAGGTGACGCACTGGGTCCACGGCCTGTGGCGCTACTGGCGGTCGGGCCTCGTGCCCGAAGAGCTGAAGGAGCCGAGCAGGCCGACGGCACGCCCGACCCGCGCGGCATCTGCAAGATGCGCGAGACGATGCCGCACGAGGCGGCGCGCCTCGCGATGGTGTACGCGGCGGCGGGTGAGATCACCGGCGACGCGAAGTGGACGAAACTCTATCGTTCCGTACGCGAGGAGGCGCTCGACGGCTCCTGCCGTCTGGGCAACCTGGCGGACAAGGACGTCGCCCGGTGGATGCCGAGCTACACGCTCCACCAGATGAACGCGTCGTTGGAGGTCCTGCTCGGCATCGAGAAGAGCGTGAAGTTTCGCGCGAAGATCATCAGCGCGATGGTCACGTGCGCGCGCATCGCGCGCGAACGCGCCACGAGCATCAGGGGAAGCGACTCGCGGTGGCTTTGCGGGTGCGCGGAGGTGCACCTCGCGCAGCTGATGGTGCCGATCGACGCGTTCGAGCGGAGCGACTTCCAGGAGGCGATCCTCGCGAACGCGATCGTCCACACTCCGGTGGACAAGGTCGGCGCGTGCCGCGCCGTCCATCTCTTCGCCGCGTACTGGCGGAGCCGGATGCGGTGGCTGGAGATTGAGCGGCAGGGAGAATGACCGTGAGACGAACGAAAATATGTTATAATAGCAACTCCGAACGGAAGGAAGAAAATCCATGAAGATGCTGAAATCTGCGAGACTGCTCTCGCTTGCGGGTTGTGCGCTTGCGCTTGCCGTGGCCGGATGCAAGGGCTGGTGGGCCGTGGGGCCGGACTACAAGGAGCCCGAAATCCAGGCCGCCGACGTGCCGTTGCCGGACGCGGGCTATCCGACGACGAACAAGACGGAGACCGGCGAGTTCAAGCCGGCGGCGACGAACGAGGATCCGCGCGCCGAGATCTCCGCCGAGTCGATCCGCGCCTGGTGGACGCAGTTCAACGACGGCGTGTTGACGAACCTCGTCGAGGCGGCGGTCTCCAACAATCTCTCCTTCCTCATGGCGCAGGAGCGTCTCGTGCAGGCGCGCTGGTCGCTCGTGGGGGCGGCCGCCGCGTTCCTGCCGAGCATCACGATGGACGGCACCTACACGCGCTCGGGCGCGCACGGCTTCACGAGTTCGCGCGGCGGCAACGGGAAGGCCTACCACGGCGATCACTGGAACAGCGGCTTCGACGCTTCGTGGGAGATCGACATCTTCGGCGGCACACGCCGCGCCTACGAGGCCGCGGAAGCGCAGCTTGACGCCTCCGCCTACACGCTCGCGGACGCATGGGTCTCGCTCACGGCCGAGATCGCGAGTTCCTACGTGCAGCTCCGCACCGTACAGGAGCGCCTCACCGTGGCGCGCGCGAACTTGAAGCTGCAGAGCGAGACGTACGACATCCTCAAGTCGCGCCTCGACAGCGGCATCGGCGACGAGCTCGCCGTCAACCAGGCGAAGTACAACGTGGAGCAGACGCGCGCGTCGATCCCGAACCTCCTCGCGAGCGAGGAGCAGCTCATGAACGCGATCGCCATCCTCGCCGGCACGATGCCGGGCTGTCTCCACGACTTGCTCCGCCCGCTGCCCGCGCGCGACTGGCTGGTCGCCCCGCAGCGCGTCGCCGCCATTCCGCTTGACGCGATGCGCCACCGGCCGGACGTGCGCGCGGCCGAGCGCGCCCTTGCCGCGCAGGTCGCCTCCGTCGGCGTGGCCGAGGCGCAGCTCTTCCCCAAGTTCTACATCAACGGCTCCATCGGGCTCGACAGCATCGATGCCAACAAGTTCTTCCGGCGCGAGGCCTTCATGGGGTCGATCGGCCCGTCGTTCCGCTGGCCGCTCTTCCAGGGCGGCAACCTCGTGGCGGCCATGAAGGCCGCGGAGTCGAAGATGTCCGAGGCCGCGCTGAAGTATGAACTCGCCGTGCAGACCGCCTACGGCGAAATGCGCAACGCCTACAGCTCCTACACCCAGGAATACCATCGTTACCAGTCCCTCCAAGGCGCCGTGAAGGCCGCGCAGGACGCGGTCAACATCTCGCAGGACCTCTACAAGAACGGTCTCGCGGACTTCAACAACGTGCTGGATGCCCAGCGTTCGCTGCTCACGCTCGAGGAGGCCCTCACCATCAGCCGCGGCAAGATCACGACTGATCTGATCGCCCTTTACAAGGCGCTTGGAGGTGGAATCGCGCTGGACTGACCGTCCCCCCCGATGAAAAGTTTTTAGATTTTACTGTTGCCATTGGCGCGGATTTCTATTATCCTATTATACCGTGATTGCGCGGACTAGGTTCGCGCCGTCACCCAATCTGTCCGAAAAGAAGGTAGAAACAATATGAACAAGGCTGTACACGCGCTCGTCTACGTGATTCTGGCTGTCGCCGGCGTCGCGCTGTATTTCGAGATGAAACTCTTTGAGAAGAAAGAGCTGCTGAAGGATAGCAACGAGCAGTTGAGGAACTGCATCGTGGCGTTGTCGTCCTTCATCGAGGCCGAGGACGCGCCTCCGGCGGCGGGTCTTGAGGCGAAGAAGGACGTGTCCGCCCGCGAGGCGCGCGAGGTGGATGATCCGGACACGGAGAATCTCCTTGAGGACTATCATCCCGAGTTCGAGAAGACGGGTCTCTCGCTCATGAAGTGGGGCGACAAGGAGTCCGGCCAGCTGCGCCGCCTGTATGCCTTGGACTCCGAGAAGAACAAGATCCCCGACGAGGCGAACCCCGGCAAGTTCATCGTCAAGGGACCGGGCACGGCCCAGGAGCTGATCGACCTCATCACCGGCCGCGCGAGCAAGCAGTACGGAAAGCTCGGCCAGACGCGCCAGGAGCTCGCGAACGTCCGCACGAAGCTTCAGAAGCTCGTGGCTGATTACAACGAGTTGCCGAAGGAGATCCGCCTGAACAAGATCGAGATCGAGAAGAAGGTCAAGGAGATTGAGACGCTGACGACCGAGAAAGCCGCCGTCGAAGACCAGTTGCAGAAGACGAAGACGGAGGTTGACGACCTCAAGGCCGAGGTCACGTCGCTCAAGGACGAGGTTGCCAGTGCCAAGGACGAGACGGAGGCCGTGAAGGAGGATCTCAACAAGGCGAAGGAGACGGTCGCACGTCTGACGAACATGCTGAAGACGCAGGCGGCCGCGCCGCGTGCCGCCGGTCCCGCGGCGGGAGGCAGCAACCAGTTGACGAACAGCGACAAGGGCACGATTGCAAGCGCCAACAATGAGAAGTGACCAAGGGCGCGGACGGCAAGGAATCCCGGAAGATCGTTGGCAAGATCCGTCTGCGTCAGTGGACGCCGAAGACGAATCTCGTGACGGCCGACATCTTGGCCGACTGGCAGCAGGAACCGATTCAGGGCAAAGATGTCGTCTTCCCCGAGTAAGTGGTTGCTGGCGACGTTCGTCCTCCTCGTTCTGCTTGGCTTGACGGGGTGTATCGCGGATACGGCGGCCGACTCCGACCTGCCGTGGGCCACGAACCACTCCTGGGAGAGTCTCGGCCCCTTGCCTTCGCAGATGATCGACCGTTATGATTGAGGACACATCCTTTATCGCGGAAAAGGGCGGCATCCGGTTGGATGCCGCCTTGTTGTCCCATTACCCCTCCTCCACGCGAGCCTTCTGCCGCGCCGCCTGCGCGGAAGGGGCGGTTTCCGTGGACGGGCGGCCGGCCATCAAGGGACAGAAACTGCGCGGAGGCGAGCGCGTCGTCGTGCGCCGTCTCGCCGAGGCGTCCGACAACCGCGTGGCACCCAACCCCGCCGTGCAGGTGCGCTGTCTGTTTGAGGATGAGGCACTGCTCGCGTTCGACAAGCCCCCGGCGCAACCGGTCCAGCCATTGACCTATCGCGAGACGGGCACGCTGATGAACGGTGTCGTGGCCCGCTGGCCCGACGTGCGCGACGTCGGCGACCAGCCGCTCATGGCCGGCGCACTGCACCGGATCGACGCAGATACGTCCGGACTCGTCCTCGTCGCGCGCACGCCCTCCGCCTTCGACGCCCTCCGCGCGCAGTTCGCCGCGCAGACGGTGAAGAAAACCTATCTCGCGCTCGTCGAGGGGGCCGTGGCTGTGGGCGGGACCCTTGAGAACGACCTCGTCCACGATCCCACGCTACCGTTCTGCCGCATGATCGACGTCAGCCGCGCGCGCGCCCGCGTGAGGGCCGCGCCGCTCCACGCCGTCACCCATTTCACGCCGATTGGCCGGACTTCCTGCGGCAACGAGGAGCGCACGCTCCTCGAAGTGACGATCTATACGGGCGTCACGCACCAGATCCGCGCCCAACTTGCCTTCGCCGGCCTGCACATCGTCAACGACCGGCTTTACGGCGCGTTCGCCGTGGAGGGACAGGAGGGGCACTGCCTTCACGCCCTTGCGGCGTCTTTCCGACATCCCGTCTCGGGTGACGAGATGGAAATCCGCACGCCGTATCCGGATTGGGGACAGGTGCCATGAACGGTGCGGCCAAGACGCCTTTTACCCTGCGTACGCCGCCGCGTTACGGGCGGCGCACCGTGTGGTCCTTGATTGCCGCGCTTGGACTCTTCGGCCTGTCCTTTGGCATTGATGCCGCGGCGGCCAACCAAGTTGGCTATTCCGAGATGCCGGCCATCTGGGCCCGCTACCTCGCCGCCGTGGCGCTCTACTACGCCGCCATCTGCTCTTTCCGCTGGTTCCGCCGTCGGCGCATGAAAGCGTAGCCCCATTTGTGTCAATAGCAGGCAATTGTTATTTTTCAACAATTGCGCCCTCCCCCCTTGCCAACCCGCCGCCGATATATTATAATATCCGTTCCGTTTTACAAGGAGAAATGAGGTTCAAAGAATGAATTTCGACACATCGATTCGTGCCAATCTGTGGAAATGGCTGGTTTTGCTGGCCGTTGCCATCTTTTCTGTTGCCGTCACGACGCCCTTGGGCGAGAAGATTCGTCTGGGGCTTGACTTGAAGGGCGGCACGTCCTTCACCTTGGGCGTGGACGAGGACGCTCTCCGCGAGTCCGTGATGGCCCAGGTCGCGGACACGAACGACACGGCGGCCATCCAGGCCCGGGTTGACGAGGCGCTGGTCGGCTGCGACGACCGTGTCGTCGAGGTGGTGCGCCGCCGCGTGGACGGCATGGGCATGAACGAGCCCGTGATCCAGGGCATGAAGGGCCATCGCCTGCTCGTGCAGCTGCCGGGCATCGACGACGCCACGCGCGCCGAGGCGAAGCGCTCGCTCCAGAGTGCCTCCTACCTGGAGTTCCGCCTCACGCACCCGCGCAACCAGGAGCTCGCCAGCAAGCTGATGTCGTCGGGCAAGATCCCCGAGGGGTACGTGCTCAGCTCGACGGGCGAGGGCTTCGCCCGCGCGACGAACTACGTGGCGATCGCGAAGAAGCCGGGCTACAAGACGCGCCTGAGCTCCTTCGGCAGGCCGCCGCAGGGCTACCAGTTCATGCTGGAGAAGTCCAAGGACAACTCGTACCACCCGAACTACGTGAGCCGCAAGACGGAGCTGACGGGCGAGTACCTCGTCTCGGCGCGCGTCGAACGCGACCAGGTGGGGCGCCCCGTGGTCGGCTTCAAGCTCAACAGCAAGGGCGGCAACCTCATGCGCAAGCTCACGCGCAACTACATCGCCCACGGCGCGAAGAACTCGACCGACCGCGGCCGCGAACTGGCGATCATCCTGGACGGCACGCTCGTGTCCGCCCCCGTCCTGCAGAGCGAGATTGAGACGCAGGGCCAGATTTCCGGCAGCTTCTCGGTGGCGGAGGCGCAGCGCCTCGCAAACGACCTCAACGCGGGCGCGTTGCCCGTGCCGCTCAAGCTGCTCGCCGAGGAGTCCGTCTCGCCGACCGTGGGCGAAGACGCGAAGCAGGCCGGCCTCATCGCCGCCCTGCTCGGCTTCGCGCTCGTCGCGCTCTTCATGTTCATCTACTACTGGTACGCCGGCGTGATCGCGAACATCGCGCTCCTGCTTGACATCGTCCTGCTTCCCGCCGCGCTCGTAATCGTGGCGAACGTCCTCGGCGTGTTCGCGAAGGACGCTTCGATGGGCGCGACCGGCTCGCTCCAGCTTCCCGTCCTGACGATGCCCGGCATCGCGGGCATCGTCCTCACCCTCGGCATGGCCGTGGACGCGAACGTGATCATCTTCGAGCGCATCCGCGAGGAGTTCGCCAACAAGGCCTCGGTCGCCACAGCGATCAAGAACGGCTACGGCCGCGCCTTTACCGCGATTCTCGACTCGAACATCACGACGATCGTCACGGGCGTCATCCTCTTCGTCGTCGGCACGGGTCCGGTGCGCGGTTTCGCCATCACCCTCACGGCCGGCGTGGTCATCTCGATGTTCACGGCCGTGGTCGTCACGCGCCTCGTCTTCGAGAAGACCTCGAACCCCGACTCGATGAAGCCCTTCAAGATGCTCAACATCTTCAAGAAGGTCCCGAGCGTCGACTTCGTCAAGCTCGGCAAGTACATGACGATCGCGTCTGCCGCCGTCGTGGCGCTCACCATCGCCATTTTCGCCATCCGCGCGGTCGTGAAGCCCGCGTCCGTCCTCGCCGTGGACCTCACGGGCGGCACCTCGATCGTGTTCGACGTCCAGGAGGGCAAGATGCCGTCCGTCGCGGACGTGCGCAAGACGCTCAATCCGTTTGACAACGCCACCGTCATCCAGACCCAGGGATCCGACAAGCTCCTCGTCAAGACGGGCTACACGTCCGACAACGCGAATGACAAGGGCGTCACGGACGTCGCCGGGCATGTGACCAAGTTGCTGAAGGACGCGTTCCCGGACGCCGGCATCGAGCGCCGCGACGCGAGCGAGATCGGTTCCGTCGTGGGCGCCGACCTCAAGAAGTCCGGCACGTGGGCCGTGGTTCTCTCGCTCTGCGCGATCCTGATCTACGTCGCCTTCCGCTTCGAGTTCGGCTTCGGCCTCGGCGCGCTCGTGGCGCTCGCGCACGACGCGCTCATCTCGCTCGGCCTGTACTCGCTCTGCGGACGGCAGGTCTCGCTGCTCGTGATCACCGCGCTCCTCACGATCATCGGCTATTCGGTGAACGACACGATCGTCGTGTTCGACCGCATCCGCGAAGACCTGCGCCGCGACCAGAAGAGCGGGTTCAAGGAGCTCTGCAACCGCGCCCTCAACGAGTGCCTGAGCCGCACGGTGATCACCTCGATCACCACGTTCTTCGCGGTGCTCGCGCTCTTCGCGTTCGGCGACGGTTCGATCTTCGACTTCGCGCTGACGATGCTCATCGGCGTCATCGCGGGCACCTACTCGTCGGTGTTCATCGCGACGCCCATCATGATGTGGTTCTACAAGGGCCGTCGCCCGAAGTTCACGGCCGAAGGTACCTCGAAGTGATGCGGATGTGGATCCCGTCGAGCACCAGACCGTCGGGGTCGTTGAACCCCATGTGACGACGCTGACGCTGCCGTCCGGGGGCTTCCGCCTCGAAGACGGCGGCGCGCTCGCGCGGATCGACGTGGCGTGGGAGGCGTGCGGGCGCGAAACGCCCGCGAACGACAACGTCGTCTTCATCTGCCATGCGCTCACGGGCGACGCGCACGTCGCGGGACACCGCCCCGGCGAGGAGTCCGCGAGCGGCTGGTGGGATTCCATCGTCGGCCCCGGCAAGGCCATCGACACGAACCGCTACCGCGTGGTCTGCGCGAACGTGCTCGGCGGCTGCAAGGGGACCACCGGCCCGTCCTCCGTCAACCCCGCCACCGGCCGTCCCTACGGGTCTTCGTTCCCGCGTTTCACGATCGGCGACACGGTGGAGGTCTACCGCGCGTTTCTGCGCGAGATCGGCGTCACGCATCTCGCGGGGCTCGTGGGCGGCAGCTTCGGCGGCATACAGGTGCTTGAGTGGATCACCGCGCATCCGGGCGAGGTGGACAAGGCGGTGATGATCGCCTCCGGCGCGGCGCTCAACGCGCAGGCGCTTGCGTTCGACATCGTGGGACGCTACGCGATCACGCTCGACCCCGGCTGGAAGGGCGGCGACTACTACGGCGACGGCCCCGGCCCGCGCATGGGCCTCGCGCAGGCACGCCAGGTCGCGCACATCACCTATCTCTCTCTTGACCTCCTCAACCGCCGCTTCGGGCGCAAGCAGCAGGAGGACTGGCTCAAGCGCGGCAAGGAGTGGCTGGAGGCGCACGCTGCGCGCTTCGGCACCACGTTCGCGATCGAGAGCTACCTCGAGTACCAGGCCCGCAAGTTCCTCGCGCGCTTCGACGCGAATTCCTATCTTCAGATCACGCACGCGATGGACCGCTACGACGCGGCCGCGAAGTACGGCTCGCTGGACGAGGTGTGCCGCCGGATCACGTCGCGCCTCCTGCTCGTCTCCATCTCCGGCGACTGGCTCTTCTCGGAGGAACAGAGCCGTGTGATCGCCTCGGGGATGCTGCGTCAGGGGAAGTCCGTCGCCTACGCCCACCTCGACATCAAGGTCGGGCACGACGGCTTCCTCACGCACACGAAGGAACTCGGCAAACTGATGGGCGGCTTCTTCGGCGACGCGTCGCGCGAGATCTTCCCCGAGAAGCGCGCGGCGCTCGCGTCCGTGATGGCGCTCGTCCCCGACGGCGCGCGCGTGCTTGACGTCGGTTGCGGTTCGGGTTCGCTCCTCCACTTGCTCCGCGACGAGAAGCGCGTGCGCGGCACGGGCATCGAGATCGACGGCGACAAGATCGCCGCCGGCGTCGCGGACGGACTCGACGTGCTGTTCGACGACGCCGACACCGGGCTCGACCTCATCCCCGACGGCGCGTACGACGTCGCCGTCCTCTCCGAGACGCTCCAGACCGTCAAGTACCCGCGCGAACTTCTCACGCGTCTCCTCAACAAGGCGGGCGAGGCGGTGGTGTCGTTCCCCAACTTCGCGTCCTACCGCATCCGCCTGCTGCTCCTCTTCCGCGGCCACCTGCCCGTCAACCCGCAGTTGCCCTTCGAGTGGTACGACACGCCCAACATCCACATCGTGACGCTCAAGGACTTCCGCGCGCTCTGCGCGAAGAGCGGGCTCGTGATCCGCGAGATCCGGGCCGAGTCCAACCACTTCCTGGGCCGCATTTTCTGCGCGCTCGGGCTCAAAAACCTCGGCGCGTCGCGGATTGTCGCGCGCGTCGCCCGCGCGGGAGCCGAAAATCGCAGGTAACGTTCCGGTGACATTTCGCTTGCGCGCACGCAAATGTTTCGCTACAATACTCGCCAACAGCCATGACATCGAATGACGAATACGTGTTGCAGCTCCTGCGCGAAGCGGGGTATGTGACGGCCGAACAGCTCGAAGCCGCCTCCACGGCGATGCGCGAGGGCAACGAGACCACGCTTGACGTGCTCGTCGCCTCGGGCGCCGTGACGGAGGACGACGTGCTCGGCACGATCGCCGACCAGTTCGGCATCAAGTACGTGAGCATCGACCCCGCCGCGATTGACGCCGAGGTGGCGAAGGAAATCTCGCCGGAGATCGCTCATAAGTACGGCGTGGCGCCCGTGATGAAGGACGCCGACTCCGTGACCGTGGTCCTCTCGGATCCGATGGGATACGACGCCATCGACTCGCTGCGGTACGTCCTGCAGGGCAAGGACGTGCAGGCAGTCCTCGCGCCGGCCGAGGAAGTCAAGGCCGTGATGGAGAAGCTCTACCCCACGGGCGGCGACCAGATCATGACGCGTGACGGCGACGAGTACGGCAGCGCCGAGGACGGCGACGGCGACGGCGACGACACGCCCGTGATTCGCCTCTGCTCGCTCATCCTCTCCAACGCGATCAAGATGAAGGCGTCCGATATCCACCTTGAGCCGATGGAGAAGGAGTTCCGCGTGCGCTACCGCATCGACGGCGCGCTCCGAAAGATGGACTCGCCGCCGAAGCGCCTGCAGGGCGCGATGATCTCGCGTTTCAAGATCATGTCGAAGATCAAGATCTCGGAGAAGCGCATCCCGCAGGACGGCCGCATCCAGATCAACGTGGGCGGGCGCGACCTCGACCTCCGCGTCTCGACGGTGCCCACGAACCACGGCGAGTCGATCGTCATGCGTATTCTCGACAAGTCGAACCTCGCTCTCGGCCTGCCGCAGCTCGGCTTCCTCTCCGACGACCAGAACAAGTTCGAGCGCCTCATCCACCTCTCGGACGGCGTGGTGCTCGTGACCGGGCCGACCGGTTCCGGCAAGACGACGACGCTGTACGCCTGCCTCGGGCAGATCAACACGCCCGACAAGAAGATCATCACCGTCGAGGACCCGGTCGAATACCAGATGAGCGGCATCAACCAGGTGCAGGTGAACCGCGACGTGGGCCTCGACTTCTCCGCCGCCCTGCGCTCCATCCTGCGTCAGGCGCCGAACATCGTGATGATCGGCGAAATCCGCGACGACGAGACCGCCGACATCGCGATGGAGGCAGCTCTCACCGGCCACCTCGTGTTCTCCACCCTGCACACCAACGACGCGCCGAGCGCCGTGACGCGTCTGACGGATATGGGCGTGAAGCCCTTCCTCGTCGCCTCCGCCGTGCGCGCCGCGATGGCCCAGCGCCTCGTGCGCGCCATCTGCACGAACTGCAAGGAGTCGTACGTGCCCACCGAGCGCGACCTCAAAATGCTCGGCGCGATCGCGAAGACCGCGCCCGAGCGCATGTACATCGGCCGCGGCTGCTCCAAGTGCAACGGCGGCTACAAGGGCCGCAAGGGCATCTTCGAGATCTTCGAGATCGACGACACCATCCAGCGGTTGATCTTCGACCATGCGCCTTCTTCCGTATTGCGCGAGCGCGCGAGAGAGATGGGCATGCGCACGCTGCGCGAAGACGGCATGCTCAAGGTCGCCTCCGGCATGACCTCCTTGAAGGAGGTCCTCCAGGCCACCATGGGCGACGCGGACTAGGCTAAGGAGAAGACATGGCAACCGACATCACGATGAAGGAACTGCTGCAGGCGACGATCGACGAAGGCGCGAGCGACCTGCACGTGCGCGCGTTCATGCCCCCCGAACTCCGCGTCCACGGCGAGCTCGTGGCCATCGCCGACGAGGCGTTCTCGGAGGAGGACACGTGCAAGCTCTGCCACGAAATGATGACTCCCGAGCAGATCGCCGAGGTCGAGAAGAACGGCGGCGCCGACTTCGCGCTCGCGCACGAGGACGGCACCCGCTTCCGCGTCTCCGTGTTCAAGGAGCGCAAGCGCTGGGGCAGCGTGCTCCGCATGATCCCCTCCTCCCTGCTCACGCTTGAGCAGATCGGTCTTCCCCAAACGGTGAAGGAACTCCTCTTCAAGCCGCGCGGCCTCATCCTCGTGACGGGCCCGACGGGCTCCGGCAAGTCCACCACGCTCGCCTCGATGATCGACGTCATCAACCGCGAACGCGGCGTGCACATCATCACGATCGAGGACCCGATCGAGTTCTACCACACGTCCCGCAAGTCGCTCGTCACCCAGCGCGAAGTCGGATCGGACGTGCCGAGCTTCGCCGAAGCCATCCGCCGTGCGCTCCGCCAGGACCCCGACGTGATCCTCGTGGGCGAAATGCGCGACCTCGAGACGATCGGCGCGGCCATCACCGCCGCCGAAACGGGCCACCTCGTGTTCGGCACGCTCCACACGACTGGCGCGGCCGAGACGATCGACCGCATCGTCGACGCATTCCCCACCGACCAGCAGGAACAGGTGCGCACGCAGCTCTCCGTGGGCCTGCAGGCCGTGATCTCCCAGATTCTCCTGCCGAAGCTCAACGCGAACGGCGAGGTCCACGGCCGTATCGCCGCATTCGAGATCATGCTGGCCACGCCTTCCATCCGCAGCCGCATCCGCGACAACAAGACCTTCCAGATCCGCTCCGACATCCAGACCGGCGCGAAGTTCGGCATGGTTACGCTCGATGCCTGCCTCATGGATCACTACAGAAAAGGGCTCATCTCCTACGACGAGCTTATCACCAAGAGCCAAGACCCCGACTCCGTGGTCTCCAAACTTAAGGAAGAAATGGGGCGCCGTTAAATGTCAGAGTCATTCGATCCACTTCTCGACCTCCTCGTCAAGAACGGTGTCCTGGACCAGGACGCCGTCGAGACGATTCGCGAGGAACAGCGCAACGCCGCCGGCAAGACCGTCCGCGAAATCGTCGTGGACGGCGGCTACATCGACGAGGACAGCCTCCTCGGCATGATGGCCGCCTACCAGGGCTGCGAGGTCATCGACCTCGCGAACATGGAGCTGACCGACGACGTGGTGAACGCCATCCCCGCCTCCATCGCCCGCATGTACAACGTGCTGTGCGTGGGCGTGGACGACTCGTCCGTCACCCTCGCCACCTCGAACCTCGTCGACCCCCGCGTCTCCGACGAGGTGACGTTCGCCCTCTCCAAGGAGGTGCGCTTCGTCATGGCGCGCGAGAAGGACCTCAACGACCGCATCGCGCAGCACTACGGCGACTCCTCCGACTCCGTCGCCGACATGCTCAAGTCCCTCGGCGAGGGCATGGACGCCGACGAGTCCCTGAAGAGCGACCCCAACGACGTCGCCGCCCTCGACGCCGCCGCGAACTCCAACGCCGTCGTCAAGTTCGTGAACATGATCCTCTACCAGGGCGTCGTGGACCGCGCGGCCGACATCCACATCGAGCCGTTCGAGAAGGACTTCAAGATCCGCTACCGCGTGGACGGCGCGCTCTACGAGGTGAAGGCCCCGGACGTCTCCATGGCCCCCGCCATCATCTCGCGCGTCAAGATCATGGCGAACCTCAACATCGCCGAGCGCCGCATCCCGCAGGACGGCCGCATCGCGATCACCGTCGCCGGCCGCCCCGTCGACCTCCGCGTCTCGTGCCTGCCCACGACGCACGGCGAGTCGGTGGTCATGCGTATTCTCGACCAGAGCGCCACGTCCCTCGACCTCGAGAACGTGGGCCTCGCCGAAGACGTCTACGAGCAGCTCACGATCGACATCGAGAAGCCGAACGGCATCATCGTGGTGACCGGCCCGACGGGCTCCGGCAAGACCACGACGCTCTATTCCGTTCTCAAGCGCATCAACTCCATCGAGTCGAAACTGCTCACCGCCGAGGAACCTGTCGAATACGACGTGGACGGCATCGTACAGGTGCCGATCAACCACGAAGTGGGCAACACCTTCCCGAAGGTGCTGCGCGCCTTCCTGCGTCAGGACCCCGACATCATGCTGATCGGCGAGATCCGCGACCTCGAGACGGCCGAAGTGGCCATCCAGGCCGCCCTCACCGGCCACCTCGTGTTCTCCACCCTCCACACGAACGACGCCGCCGGCGCCGTGATGCGTTTCGTGGACATGAACGTGGCCCCGTACATGGTGGCCTCCACGCTCGAGGCCGTGCTCGGCCAGCGACTTCTGCGTACCTGCTGCCGCGAGTGCAAGACTGCTTACGAGCCGGACGACGAGACGCTTGACCGCATCAACCTCACGCGCGACGAGATCGGCGGCCGCCCGTTCTACTTCGGCAAGGGCTGCAAGACCTGCAACGGCACCGGCTACAAGGGCCGCAAGGCGATCTTCGCCGCGAGCTCATCAACGCGCGCTCGCCGACGCTCATCATCCGCGAGAAGGCCCGCGAACTCGGCATGCGCACCATGCGCGAGGACGGCGTCCGCTCCATTCTCGACGGCTACACCACGGTCGACGAAGTCCTCCGCTACACCTAACCGCACTGGGACAACGGGCATCTTGCCCGTTGCGGGAGGGGCGCAACTTGTTGCGCCCGCCTGGTAGGGCGCGCTCGCCGAGCGCGCCGCCGGGGCGGGCGTCTGGAGGCTTCACTTCGGGCCCCTTAGTCTGCGGGATGTTCCGCGTCTTGCGACGCGGTCCATCCCGTAGCCCGCATTCCCGAAGCGAACCTCCGCTCCGCCCGCCCCCTTGCGCTCAAAGGCGAGATATGGTATCATTTTCACGTTTTCCACTCGGGGGATCATGCCCTTTCGGGGAAGCGGCGCTCCCGCCGCTTCATCCACGGCACCTTCCACCCTGCGAGAAACTCCTGATCTTTGACATACCGGCGGCATTCACCGCCGGACCGGTCGCCACTTTGGGCGTGCTCGCCGAGCGCGCCGCCGAAGGAGCGCGACACAAAACTGCCGTGCGCACGGGTGTGCGCCAACGGCAGACGTTACGCAACCAGCGTAAAGTAGCTTTCTCCGAAAGACCGCTAATCTAAAGTAGAAGCGAAATACGGTGGTGCGTCGCGTGTCAACACGCGGCGCACTTTCCGATTCTGTTTCTACAAAGGCTCTTAGCGGCGCCTCGGAGAAGATGGAATCTCGAGAGTGCGCCGTTCTATTTCGCCTCCGAATGGAGCGTATCTCTTCAATAACGATGGAGGCATGAAAGGAAGTGTGCAGAATGAATAATTGGGTGAGGGATGCAATCAAATGGATATCCATTGCGTTGCTTATGGGCGTACACCTGTGCCGAGGTGATGCGACGGGATTGAGGAAAGAAGTTTCCACTGAAGGCAAAGAGCAATTTCTTGTAATAGATTTATCTGGGGGGCCTAGTGCAACGACTTATCCTGTTCGTTATTCAGGGGAAGGACCGGACCTTTCAAAAGATTCATGTCGTACAACCGAACTTTGGCTTCGCTTGATTCCTCAGGGGACGTTCACAATGGGAAGTCCAGAGTCGGAGTCGGGACATGCTGCGGACGAGACATTACATCGTGTTACGATTTCTAAATCATTTTACATGGGTGTTTTTGAGGTCACTCAGAAGCAGTGGAAACTTGTAATGGGTGAGAATCCCTCGTACAATCGAGGTGACACTAGACCAGTTGAGTATATAACGTATAATGACATCCGTGGGGCGGATACGGGGTCGAATTGGCCTTCCTCAGAGCAGGTAGATGCATATTCTTTCTTGGGGAAGATCCGTGCGCGCACGAATCTTAACCTCGATCTGCCCACGGAGGCGCAATGGGAATATGCGTGCCGCGCAGGTACTACAACGGCCTTAAACAACGGCAAGGACTTGGAGGACTTGGTTAATGATGCTGGCCTGGCCGAACTCGGGCGCTATCTCCAAAATAGAAAAGAGGATAACGGTGGGTATGTCTCTGCAAGTACGAAGGTCGGTTCATTTCAACCGAATGCATGGGGACTTTACGACATGCATGGAAACGCATGGGAGTGGTGTCGTGATTGGTATGAGGATTATGCGATAGATAAGGAGTTTGATCCTGTTGGGGCTTCTTCAGGGCCGTGTCGTGTGCTCCGTGGCGGTGATTGGTATAGTAAAGCCCAAGACTGTCGTTCTGCTAAAAGGTTCTCTTGTTATCCATCTCAGTGGCTTTTTAACTTTTTTGGCTTTCGTCTTTGCTGTTACCCAGGACAATAAAAATATCCTTTGCCTGTCGGTGCTAGCTAAGCGCAAACTCAATAAGAAGAGGATATTGTACAATGTCATGGCATATTGTATGTTTGATGCCGAACATCAACGAAACGGTTGATGAGTTCCCGTTTTATGTCGGGCGCCTTCCGGGGCCAACGGCTAACTGTGTGGTCATTGACGATCCAACGGTTTCACGCCAGCAGTTCGCGCTTGAGAAACGCTTGAGGGGCATTTACTATGTGAACCGCAGTGCGGAGAATGCGGCGGAACTTGACGGGGAGGTTGTCCAAAGGGATAAGAGGCTCGATCCCTCCCAAATCCACGTAGTCAAGATGGATGATATCGTTGTTGTGATGGGGATGGATCCCGAGAAGGTGGCTCATGCCGCACTCACATATTCGGCTGAACTTTACATGGTGACGGTAAACGGGAACGAGATCGGACCCCTGACGGCAGAACAGTTGGTGGAAGGGTGTGAGAAGGGCTATTTCAGGCGCGAGACGATGGTTCGTACATTACAGAATCCCCAGCAATTGATGAACATGGAAAACATCGTGGATTTTGAAGACGAGGGGAGTGAGGTCGTAAGTGTACCGGGTGAAACGCCCGTGCAGGCGCGTGCCGAGACGGCGGAAGAGGTTCAGGCCGAACTTGGCGAAAGTTTCATGTGCCCGTACTGTCGCACCGTATCTGCCCTTGAGGATGTATTGTCGGTGTCCGTCTCCCCGGGGTTGCTGGGCGATCCGGTTTTGGGAGAGGGGGAGCAGGTCCGGTTTTTGCCATCTCAGTTCACGGGCAATGGCCTTGCCATTGACTCGGAAGGCGGGGTGTGTACGGAAATCGCCTGTCCGCGGTGTCACATGTCCCTGCCACGCACGCTTCTGGACACGCCCCAGATGGTGATGTCAGTCGTCGGGGCAGCAGGCGCGGGCAAGTCCGTGTTCCTTGCAAGCTCCATGTGGCAGTGTCGTCAGACGCTGAGACGCCTGTTCGGCGTAAGTTTCATGGATCTCGATCCCGTGGCGAACCGCTGGATCAATGCTTACGAGGAGAAGTTGTTCTTCCAAGAGGACGATACGACTCTCCAGCAGATCGAGAAGACCGACCTCCAGGCGACGAATGTGAGTCGGAGCGTCATGCTGGATGGCGATAGCGTTCTCCTGCCGTTGCCCAGTTTCTTCCAGCTCCGCATGGCGGGTAGTTCCCAGCCGCAGAGCCTCGTCGTCTACGATAGCGCCGGCGAACACTTCCGGGCCGGTGCCGACACCCAAGGTTCCGCAGTCACGCTGAACATGCTGAACAGCGATACGCTCTTCTTCATGTTCGATCCTTCCGCCGATCCGCGTTTCCGCTCAATGCTTGATCGCGGATCGGGCACGGCGCACAACTACGCGCAACGACAGGACATCCTGTTGGCTGAAATGTCCGCACGCATTCGGCGGCACCTCGGCAACCGTAGCGAGACTCGGCTTTCAAAACCGCTCATCTTCGGCGTGTCCAAAGCCGATCTGCTCCGTGCGCGTCTGCCAGTTGACGCGCACATCTACAAAGGGGACACACCGCAGAAATACGCGCTTGACGTCGGAGCCCTGCGCGAGGTGTCGCGTCAGACCGAGGCGTTGCTTGCCGAGGTTGTGCCCGAAGTGACGGCAACGGCGCACGACATCGCCTCGGATGTCTGGTTCGTGCCGGTCAGCGCGCTCGGACACAACCCGATGCGCGAGGGTGTGCGCCCCTGTGACATCAAGCCGATTTGGACGGAACTGCCAGTCGTCTTCACGCTTGCGAAGAAGGGGTTGGTCCCAGTTGTCAACGGAACGCTCTAACAAGCTTGATACGGAGACACTTTATGTACGAACTCGTCAACACTTCGCTTCCTAACGGACTCATTCCTGGAACCCATGGTTTCGCCACCGTTGCACTGACAAAGGGAACGCCGGATACCCTGCGAATGCGGTTCGAGTCGTTTTGTGCCTACAAACACCGGACGGGTGTGCACGACGCGACGTACTTCAAGGAGAACCCCGTCAATTGGTTTCATGTGATCCTGCCGCAGGGCGAACATGTCGTGGGACGTGTCGCCCCAGTCGACTTCGACTACACCGGACGTACAAATCGCCTTGCGCATCTCCTCGTGTTCTCCAAAGGAGAGATGCCGGCTATTGGCGGTGCGTCCGTTTTGCAAAAAGAATATAATCGTTTTGTCGCGCCATGGTCGGGCGTGGCGCGGTGGCTGGAATCCGACAAACTGACACCGGGGCGGCTTCGGCTTGAGATGCCATCCAAACACGCAGACGCCCCAGCATGGCGCGCGATGTTCGGCGAGGGGAATGGCCTGAACCTTGCAAAAGGTTTTGCGCGGCAGTTGGCGAAGAACATGTCAAGTGGCGGGCGCACGATCTACTTCAAGACCTCAACGGCGCATGATGTTGACGGTACGAAGATTCTTGCGCTCTTCACCGACCTGATTGACTTGCTTCCCTTTACCGATAGGCAGAAGGTGACGTTCTCGACCTATCCCGTTGCCCTGCCGCAAGGAACGGTTTGCCATCTACGCGGCGTCTATGACCGTGACCGAATTTTTGATGCGGCGGCCGCGACTCAGCCATGGGTGGATTGCGAGAAGGGTTTCGTCCACAACGCTTCGTTGTTACCGGCTGAAGAAGTGAACCGGGTGAAAGCGGAGATGAAGCAAACCACGTTGGCAAAACCTCTTTCTCCTAGGCAAGATTATGGTGTTGAAATAACACCACGCCAGGAACCAATTTGGATTCCACCAAAGAAAGATGAAACAAAAAACCTCTTTATCGGAATCTTGATCGCCGCTTTGGTGTTGGTTGCCGGCGCAATAGGGGTTGGCACATGGCTGTATTTTGAGCAGGCGCGAAAGATGCGTGAGAGTGGTGCCGCTGATGCTCTGCATGTTAAAGCAGAAAGGGAAGCCGAGGAGAGGAGAAATCAAGAAGCCAAGCAAAAAACCGAAGAGAAGCGAAAGAGGCAAACTGCGGATGATGCTGCAAAGAAAGATAGCCAGGAAGCTGCGAGAAAGCCTGCGCAAGGGACTAAGGGAAAGAGTCGTCAAGAGGAAAAAGATCATAAGAGAGAAAAGACCTTGAAGGAACAGGAAGCAGGCGCTAAGGATCAACGTGAGAAAGAAGAACGAGACAAGGAGGTTGTATTTACCAAGGTAAAGAGAATTGAGGTTCTTAACGACGGGGATTTGATTAAGGCAAAGTTTCTGGGGAAAGAAAAGATAATGACAAATGGCTCTATACGTGCATATTGGTATGCCAAGAATGGTGTACTGACGAATGCACCGGCGGAATTTAAGCTTTTCAGAAATCCAACTGTTAAGGCAGAACAATGGAACTTTCAATCGCCCTCTGGGATTCAAGACACGTCGGGTAATCTCATTATTTGGTTGGATGTTCGTGAGAATGTGGCATACTGGGACTGGACCCCACTCTATAGAAAAGCGGAGGCATGGTTCGCCAAGACGAACAAGATTGATTTGGCGGAGTTATGTTTTGGAAAAGACCCTCTAGTTTATGGGACTTGGGAAAAGAAGAAGGGCAAGCCACGATTTGTGATCAATGCGGACGGAGACTTAGATGTGACTCAGGTGGTGGAAGGAAATGTATTGATGTTGGACAGATTGGTGAACTATTATTACGAGAAAGCTAGGAGTAAGGAGAAGAAACTTGTAAATGCGCCTAAGAATCATTGTAACGAGTATTCTGAGCAAAAGAAAAAGGCGGAAGAAGGGAAGAAAAAGTATGAGCAACTAGATAAAGACCGAAGGAAAGCTGATAACCGGATCCGCGAGATAGGCGGTATGTCTGCGAAAGAAAGCGAAAAGTACAAAGAAGAACTGAAGACTAAGAGGAAAGTGCGGAGTGATGTAGAGGATGCCATAGATAAGTTGTGGGAAGAGGCAAAGGAGTACAAATCGTTTTTTGCGGTTTCATTGAAATATAATAACCACAAGATCGAGGGTTGGGATGAATTGTTGCAAAAGTATACCGAGATAATTGAGAAACTATCTCAAGAGCAGAAGCCGAAAGAGGATAGTAACGTGAGTAAAGAGAATGTTCGCGTAGACTTGCAAAAGAGGATATTCCGCATCAACAAGGTAGAGGGAATCAAATAATGAAGTCTTCAATCCTTATCGCGCGCATCATGCGCGTCATCGAGACCGATGGCCAGATTGGCGACGGCGCGGGGCTGGCGGATGCATTCTCCGAAGCGGTGAAGGCCGTCAATGCTCGGCTAGAGGCCGTTCACGATGCCGAGGCCTCCCAGCAAGTGAGTGAAGCCGTACGCCTCATGGAGGATCCTCCGCGCCTTTTGGATGAGATAAACGTACTGGACTTCAATCGGCTCCCCGACTGGGACGCGCTATGTGAAAGAAATGGTTGGCAGAAGCCGACGCCATTTGACAGTTCGTTACTTGAGAAGGTCTTGATGCTCAGCGAGAGCAAGGCTGTATCTGAACCTTTTCTGAAGATGTACCGCAAGGCGACGTTGACGAACAACAATTTACTTGCGGCCCGGGCGTTGCGGAGACTCGTGGAGGTTGACCATTCGCAGAACTGGGAGGCGAATCTGGTTCAAGTCGAAGCCACGATTCAGAGGGAATTGGCTGAACAATTCAAAGCCGCGCAAGATACGGGCGATGAGGACGCCAAAGATCGTATTGCCCGAGAGATGTTTGAGACAAACTGGCGTAAGAAGCCGACTGGGGGCGCGATTGCCGACATTAAAGATTATTGGGAGGGGAAGGAGTCTCGTCGTCGTGAGGCCGAAGGGCGCGAGAACTTGACCCTCCTTCAGAGATGCCGTGACGAGAACTGGAACAGAGGTCTTGCATTCTCAATGATCCGTGCGATTGACGTGCTGACGGAGAACGGTTGGCAGGTTCCGGAGAATGAGCAGGAACTGGTGGACGAGTGCCGCCGGCGTGTTGCGGATGAGATGGAGGCGGAAGAAAGGGAACATCGTTGGAAAGCGTGTTGCGAGGCGCTGCACAGTGCCATTCAGCGTGAGGATACTGCGGCGATACGTGAGGCGCTGGCGGCGCCTGAGTTTCTTGACCATGAGCCCTCCGAAGACTTGCTGCGTGATGCGCAATGCGTGATCCAGCACGAGGAAGCGGAACGGCGTCGGAAGATGATGCGGATTGCGGTTTGCTCGCTGCTGGCACTTGTTGCCGTGCTTTCGCTCTCCGGCTGGTGGCTGAGGCAGAAACTGTTCAGCATGCGGTGCGAGGGCGAGGCGGCAAAATTGGCCGAGCTGGCAGATGGGGCGCATGCCATAGACCGGATTGGCGAGGCGTTGCGGAGATTGGAAACAGACGAGCCCGAGGTTCACGCCGACCCGCGCGTGAACGTGTACGAGGGTAAGCTCAAGACGATGATCGCGGAGAACCTGGCGCGGACGAATGAGTTGACGGACATCCTCGTCTCGCTTGGGGCTTTCCAAGATGCGCAATGGACAAATGTCAATGACTCCGTGACGCAGCAACTCGCACGAGCCGAATCGCTTTTGACAGCTGATGACGCGGACTATCGGACACGGTTGCTTAAACTCAAGGCGTCGTATAGCGATTATCTGGCAACTGGCGAGGCGGCCCGCCGCGACAAGGGAATGGTACGGTTTGAACCGTTGATGGCACGGATGCGGAACCTCGCAACGCAACTAGTGGATAATGTCACCGAGGAATCCCAAGACAAGGTGGTTGCCGTCTGCAAGGCAGACCTCGCAGATTGGCGGGCGGATTACGGACGTCTCCTCCCTGAACAAGACGGACGGTTGACAGAAGTTGAAAAAGAGCTTGCCGATGCAGAGCAGAAGCAGAAGAACGTGCGAGAGGCACTTGTTAAATTGAAAAACGCGCAGACGGCACCTGAGATTCTCGAGGCAAGGCAGGCGTTGCTTGAATTTTATTCCAGTTTCTCGGCAATCAAGCGGCTTGCGCCGAATCCCGTTGACGTGGCTACCGCACGCGAAGTCCTCACTGGTACGACCGCCGCTCAAAGGGGATTTGCATCTACTGTGAAGGTAGGCATTGCCCCGGACAAGTTCAAGGTGTTTCTGGAGGAGAACGTCGTAAGTCTGAAAGAGATCCCTTCGTTCTATTCGCTTTACGGGTTGATGGACACTGGAGACCGCATGGGTAAATTTATTGCGGTCTCAAAAGGACGGCCGGAATTCAATCGCCCGAGCTATGCGCAGGTAATACAAATTAGCGGCGAATTGCTGGATTTAGTCAATGGAAAGATGACGGACAAGATTGAAAAGAAGGCAAACGACGTGAAGGGATATGTCTTGGATTCCATAAACGAAGTACGGACATGCGTAGATCTAGCCGCGCGGCCGAACTTGACAATCGGCCAGTTCGAGAATGAAATCCTGAAGTTGATGGACGGACATCTACAGGCGGTGAACAAATTGCAGAGCGGAAAGAAAGCCTACTTGGTTGATGAGCGAAAGTTTGAGAGTTGGAATACTCTCACGATAAGACGGTATACGGCTTACCGCAGGGTACAGATGCTCGACATTTACTTCCGCTGGCTTAACGATGAGCTACAGCTGATGCCACAGGACGATTCGCTCACAATGTGGACAAAAAAAGCGGAAGACCTGGCCCAACCGGTTCATGTTGACGGTGTTCCGGACGATCTTTCATGGGTTTGCTTGTGGGACTTGCGTGTTCGGCAAAGAAATTCGGACTGTGTTGATCTGCTTGAAAAAATGCCATCGGACTGGGTGAAACGGTATCGGGAATGGCATGCAGCGCGGAAGGCCATGCGTGACATCGCCGGATGGAAGGTTGAGACGGCGGGACAACTCCTCTTTGATCCGCGTAATTCCTTCCAGAAAAAGGACCCGAATGCAATCATCCCCAATATCCCACAATCTGTCACGGTTGACCATCCGCTGTATGTTCTACGCAAGGCATCTGACGGGCAATTGAAGATGCAGAAGGCGCTCGTGCCGCAGAATGGCAAATGGGCGCGAGTCGCTTCGACGTCCCTGATGCCCGGCGAGCCGTTGTATCACGTGTGCAGGGACGGAAAACCGATAGATGCTCTCGAGGAAATCACGGAGATATCCAAGAGCTTCCCGGCACGAGTCGTGCGGTCGTTTGCATCAAAAATCCCGTTCTTTGAAGTGGAGGTGGGGAAATGAAATGGTGGATTAAGCGTACTGGCCGCATGGAAGGGCCGCTTTCTGAAGAGGAGATTCGCAAGCGTATCAGGCTGAATCTACTCGGATCGCTTGACCGTGTTTCCGGGGATGGAAACACATGGAAGTATTTGAAGGATTCGGAACTCTGGCGTCCAGCTGTGCCCAGAACGGTTTCGTCCCCGTTCTCTTCCATTGAATCAATCGAAGCGCCTTCGGGGATCCATCCTTCGCCGTCGGTGATCGCGGGACCTGTACGGACGCCCATCCCTGAGCGTTTACAGATGCCTCGTCAAGAGGTCTCCCCACATGGTAAGAATCGAGCACTCATTTGGGGCCTCGTGGGTGGTTTGGCCGTATTGCTCGTCGTCTTGATTTGCGGTGGCGTTGTGATGGCACATAGGATTGTCGGCAGGGCGTCTGTGGCCGAGAAAGCCCAATCTGATGCAGATAGTGGATTTACTGAGGTCAAGGACAAGATTGCGCTTATCAAATGCAAGGAAGGAAGTGGAACGGGATTCTTGCTTGGAATGGACGGAAAAACGTATCTCGTTTCAAATGAGCATGTAGTGAGGAGTAGCGGTGATGTCGAGGCGAGACTGATAGATGGAACCGTCCTTCAGCTGGGGGAGTTCTCCGTGGCGTCAGACGGACGTGACTTGGCAAGGTTTGAAGTGTTAGGTAACCCGAACAAACCTCTTGCTTTACGTACGGCGATGCCCAACATGAACGAACAGGTGACGATGTACGGCAATAGCCTCGGTGGTGGGGTTGCCACGGAGAGTAAGGGATTTGTTCAAGGGGTCGGGCCAAAACGTCTTGAAACGAATGTCGAGATCGTCAAAGGGAACAGTGGAAGCCCAATCATAGATACGAAAGGAGAGGTTGTTGGTGTGGCTGCGTTCATGGAACTGACCGATTCCGGAAGGGAGGATTGGAGCAATGCCAATACGCGCTATGACGGAAATGTGCGCCGTTTTGCCGTTCGGTTGTCAGACGTAGACTGGAAAACGGTGAAACGCAGAGAATACGAAGCGCAGATTCGTGCCTTGGCAGAATTCGAGACATACTGGGAATACCTCGTACCATTCTTGCTGTTTGACTCACGCAAGGTAAACGAATCAAAACTCATCTACAATGATATGGATGGCAAGGCATTCAATTTGCAGGATGCGGGCTTCGACGAAATGTTGAAGGCCGTTGCAAAAGCTTATGAAAAACGAGGTAAGATGATTCTGCGGTGGACTGAGCGCACAAAGGCCCGTAAGGAGCTCGTTCAACGTCTGAATGTTGCCATCGACGCACAGGAATTGTCGAAGAAGTCCGCTGAGAAAACGTTAAAAGAATATGACGATAAGACAATACAGTCGTACGAAAAGATGAAAGAAGCACTGAGGGCGATGATCCTTGTACGCAAGGAGGCATTGAGCCATGCGCAGTCATTTTTGAATAACCATTCATGGGACGCACCACAAGTTGCGAACGGGTATGACGATAATCCGCGTGAGAGTATCGGGTGGTTTCGTGATGGGTGTAGATACTGCATGGAACTCATGAATCAAAAGCTCAAGGATCTCAACAAGGACCTCAAGGAATTTGAGCAAGGAGACGATGATGACGATGAGAACTGAAAGGAAAGAGTTGGACTGGCACTTGGGCGACATCGAACAGCGATGTGGGTTCAAGGGCGGAAAATACACGGACGTAAACTTGTGGTTCGCGTTTCTCGTGACTGCGCTACTCACGGGCGCGTTCTTCATCGGGATATGCCATGTCCCGTCTGCCATTCGCAACCACCCAGCCATGGCAATCATTCTCGCGCGCGGATGGACACCCTACGCCATGGTATCTCTGTTTGTTCTGGCCATTGTTATGCTCTTCGTAAAGTGGCGCAAGTTGTCGTTCCAGCGGCGGGCGTTCAAGGTGGAGTTGATTCCTGTTGGTGCGTCATTTGCCCTTACGCAGGAAACGGCACTCGACGTGTTGAAAACCTTGAATAACTCCGTGGATGAGCCGAAACGGTTTGTTCTGTTCAATCGCATTGAACGTGCACTTCTCAATTTGAAGAATGTCGGTAATGTGTCGGATGTCTCGGAGATGTTGCGCGCGTCCGCCGAGAACGATGAGAACCATGTCGATTCAAGCTACGGTCTTTTGTCGGGTTTGGTCTGGGTAATCCCCATACTTGGCTTTATCGGCACCGTCATGGGGCTTTCTGGGGCGATCGGCGGCTTTGGTGCCGTCCTTAACGCCGAGGCCACAGCGGCGTCACTGAGGGAGAGCCTGATTCCCGTGACGGGAAGCCTGAGCGTCGCGTTCGACACGACGTTCCTTGCGCTTGTCCTTGCGATGGTGGTGCAGATGGCGATGACGTTCCTGCGCCGCAAGGAGGATCAGTTCCTCGATGCGTGCCGGGACTACGCGCACGGCAACATCATCTCGCGTCTGCGTTTTATGAAAAACGAGTAACATGGCAAGGCGGCGGCAGAGAGTCCGGTTCTCGCTTTTCGCGTTCCAGGACATCATCACGGGATTGTGTGGCGTACTGATCCTGTTCGTGATGATCATGCTTGTCGATTTCGTCATGACGCCAGAAGGCAGGGCGGCGGTGCCGCCGTTAACGGAAGAAGATGCCAATGTAAACTTGGAATCGTTGCGACAGGAGATCTTGCAGTTGGAAAAGGACTTGGCAAAGGCGCGGGAGGAGGCACGTACTGCCATTGTGTCTTCCAAGGAGGCCGCAGCTCCGGAAGTCGCGGCGAAACTTACCGCCGAGTTAAACGACAAGGAACGCGAATTGGCGGCGCTCGTTTCGCAGGTGGCTGATTTGCGGACACGTGTTGCGGCGGCAAAGGATGCGGACGCCAGAAACAAGAAGAAGGTGCGAGAAATGGAGGAGACGCGGCGCATCCTGGAAGGAAAAATTGCCGCGATGCGGAACAAGAAGGGCATTACGCTCATTCCTGAACGAGGGACGTTCAAAATGCCGGTGTATATCATTTGCGGTCGAGGAGGTGTTGAGATTATTCGCCCACTCAAGAAGGACTCGAAAGGGAAATGGATTGAAAGAGGGGTGTTGCGAGATGGCGTGACGCGGGAACTTGAGAACCTTGACCACACGACGCATACGGTTGTGCTTCTTGTTAGGCCTTCCGGAATCGAGATGATGAACGAGTTGACGGGACTCGTGAAGGCACTTGGGTTCTCATGCGGACGCGATCCACTGGAAGAGGATGTTGAGGTCTCGATCGGAACGGCGGGAGGTGGCACATGAGTCGAGCGGGTCGTACGGTCACGGGAAGTGTTGACATGCTTCTCGACACGATGTGCAACACATTTGGTGGCGTGTGCTTCATTGCGCTCATGGTGGCGATTCTCTCGGCGATGCATCCCAAGGGAATCGATGATTCAGTTGACGGAGAAGATGAGGTTCGGATGCTTTTTGATCGGGAGATGGCACAACTATCGCGGCAGAGAGATGAATTGAAATCGGCTCTCGAGATTCAGCGGTCGTTCCTTGCCACGAACGAAGAGGGGAAGGTGGTCAGTGCTGCCTCGCTTGTACAGGACATTGCGTCCAATTCAACGGCTGTTGCCCGACTGAAGGCCCAGAAGGTTGAGTTTGAGGATGAGTTGGCAAAGATTAAGACCGATACGGTCTATAGCAAGCGAGAGGCGGCTCGTTTGGAGCGTCTCCTGAAGGAGTTGGAGGAGAAACTCGGGAAATCTGTTGGGAAACAACGGTCTGTACGCACACCGACAGAACGTGAAATTAGCGGGTTGAAATGCGAAGATTTCTGGTTGCGGCGCGGAAGATTGTACCTGTTGAAGAATGCTGCACAATGCAAATGCAAGACCGAGCCACGTAGTGAGGGCGGGAAGGCACATTGGACCTATACGATCATTCCCGGTAGCGGATATCGAGTGGACGAGTCCTTTTTCCGTGGTCTGGATTGGCAGGGGATCAAAGAAGGTCTCGGGACGCAGGGCTTCATTCGCATATACTCTGACAGGGAGTCCTTCCCGCAGTTGTGCGAGCTACGCGATGCATTGATTTATTACCATAAGCAATACAACTGGCATGTACATGAGACGGATGCACTTTCGTTCGTGGAGGGTTATGATGGCCGTATTCAATAAAGTCAAATTCGTTTACGCGATTGTCTGCGCTGTCAGTTCACTGATGGCGTCGGAAATGTCGCTGGACGAATGTCGCGAGAAGGTGGCGACAGGGGATGCTGAGGCGCAATGGCAACTCGGGCAACGGTACGAGGAAGGGCGTGGTGTGGGCAAGAGTGTCATCCGTGCCGTGATTCAGTATAAGAAGGCTGCCGAGCAGAAGCACCGGAAGGCGTGTGCGAGATTGTCCGAACTGTATTCTCGCGGTGAATTCGTGAAGAAGGATGCCATGCTCGCAGCGAAGTACCGAGCATTGGCGAGTGGCGAGAATGCTGAGTCTGCTACGGTGGAATCCGATAAAGTAACAAGTACGGCGGAAGAGCGCATTGACGAGATTGAAGTCGCCTTGGATTGGATTCTTGGCCGCAACGGTAAACGCAAGGACCCAAAGATCGGCATCAGGATCTTGTACGATGCGGCGAAAGAGAAACCGATTGCGAAAGCGGTCTTCGTGAAACGTTGGCAGAAAGGTGATCTTGACAACGCACTTTCTGTATTGACTGAAGAGGAATGGGAACTTATCGTCCCGTGGTTTAGAGAAGCCTTCGCCGCTGGGTGGAAAAAGGCGGGGTTGATAGTTGGAAACGCCGAACTGTACAAGAAGAACTATATGGTAGCTGCAGATCATTATTTGGCAGCAGGTCGTGCTGGTTTGCCCAAGGCATGGTACTATCTTGGACTTCTTTATTGGACATGTAGCGATGAGACACAATGGGGAATGCCAGAATACATGAAATCTGATTACAAAGCTATGGAGGCCTTTAAGAATACTTTAAGGCAAGATCCCGGCTATGTGTCTGCCAAATGGGACCTGGGAAGGTTGTATCTTTTCTCGAAGGACAAGAAATGCTCGGATTCGCTCAAGGCGTTTCAGATCTTCTCAGATTTTTACAAGCGTGACAAGGCAAATAAATTGAAGATGTATTTTTACGGTCTGTCAGGGTGGTTCAAGTGCCTTGACGAGTATGGTCAGAAGAAAGATCTCTTTGAGAAGGCGGCGCGAGTATCCAAAGGAGCGATCGACTATTCAACACATAGAAAGAGGCTACAGGAAGAACGAGAAATCAGGAGACAGGCTGGTGAGTTTCTAGACATCATAAAGCAAGCCGCCGACATGGGCTGTGAACCGGCAAGAAACTTTATGGAGCAATTCGAGAAGGATACTTCGCAGGTTGAGAGATAACTTGTTTGGGCATTCAACATCAATGGCGAAGTGCGCGTGTGTACGGTGATGGGCAAGACGAACCTGACGGATGCGGCGTGGGTGTGCCCCACGAACGCCGCCCATCGGTTCTTCAAGGTGAAGGTGGAGATGCCGTAGGCGGCGCGTGCGATGAGCCGCCGCCAGGATGGCGGCTCTCCATACGGTCGCGACAAGCGCGGCCACCCCCGCACGGGCGCGCGGGGTACGCGCCACGGCGGCGATTCAAGGTGGGGGAGAGCAACCAGCGTACAATGGCTAGGTGTCACAAGGCGGCGGCGACGTTCCTTGGAACAAACTCCGGAATCAACTTCTTGATTCGCGCCCACGCCCCCGACGCTGCAACACCGATGTCGTAATTGCTCTGGAGGTTGAGCCAGAACTGCGGCTCCATCTTAAAGTAGGCGCCGAGTCGCAACGCCGTATCTGCGGTAATGGCCCGCCGCCCATGCACGATGGCGCTGATGCGCGGCGCAGGGACGCGTATGTCGATCGCCAGTTGGTTCTGGCTGATGCCAAGCGGCTCCAGAAATTCCTCTTTCAGAATCTCCCCGGGATGAATCAAGTTTTTCGTGCGCATGGTTTCGTCTCCTCAATGATAATCCACGATCTCAACCTCTTCGGCATTGCTGCCGTTCCATTTAAAGCAAATTCGCCACTGACCGTTTATGCGAATGCTCCATTGTCCTTTCCGGTCGCCGCTCAATGCCTCCAAATGGTTGCCGGGCGGAACCCTCAAGGTCTCAACTTGCGTTGCGGCGGCAAGCATGTCTAGCTTCCGCAGCGCAATTCGCGCAACCGCCGTAAACCGACGGTTACTGCCGGTTTCGTATAATTCGCGCGTGTCCTTGTCCTTGAAAGAGGAAATCATGTCGCAAAGTATATTACGTTCAGCGTTATACGTCAAGTGCTAACAATTGTCAAAAACGTGGGGGTACCCCACGAACGCCGCCCATCGGTTCTTCAAGGTGAAGGTAGAGATGCCGTAGGCGGCAGTTGCGGGGCAAATGCGCCGCCAAGATGGCGGCTCTCCATACGGCCGCGACAAGTGCGGCCGCTCCCGCGGGGGCGTGGGGAGATTGCGCGCGAGGGGTGGGCGCGGGGCGCGCCTCGCCAAGAGATTGCCTCGTTGTCGGGTGGGGCGGGATTTGGTAAACTGTCTGCGTCGTTCAACCCAGACAGAGGATACCAATGAAGACGAAACACGTTGTCACACTGGCCGCGTGCGCTCTCGGCGTATGCGCGCTTTCAGCCGGCGAGGACCTCGCGCGCCACGTCGATCCGTTCATCGGCACGAAGGGCACCACGCACTGCTATCCCAATGCGACGACTCCGTTCGGACTCGTCCAGCCCGGCCCCGCGTCCGGTACCGGCGAGTGGGCCTACACGGGCGGCTACCAGTTCGAGGACCCGAAACTCTACGGCTTCAACCAGACGGCC
>ONRL01000260.1 GCA_900320225.1 uncultured Lentisphaerota bacterium | reverse complement strand
GGCAGCGTGTTTGTCATTGACGAGTTGCCGTATCTCGTTGAAAAGTCCCCTGAATTGCCGAGCGTCCTGCAGAAGATTGCGGACGGCCTGGCGAAGTCGAGGCAGAAGCTGGTCATCTGCGGCTCTTCCCAGCGGATGATGCAGGGACTTGTCATGGACGAGTCCGAACCGCTGTATGGACGTTGCCGGGTGATTCTCAGGCTGGGGCCCATTGGCTATCCCTGGTTGAAGGAGGCGTTTCCGGGAGAGAGTCCTCTTGGCCGCCTTGAACACCATGCCGTCTGGGGCGGGGTTCCGCGGTACTGGGAGGTGTGCCAGGGGGAGGATGGGTTGTGGGACACTGTGCGGGACGAGATATTCTCGCCAAACGGACTGTTCCACGAAGAACCGGCTTATGTGCTGAAGGACGATCTGGACGGCGCGGCGCAGGCCTCGAGCGTTCTGTCGCTCATCGGGCAGGGCGTATCGCGTCCGTCCGAGATGGCAGCCCGGCTGCAGGTCCCGCAGACGGCGTTGGGGCGACCTCTGGGGAAACTCGTCGAGCTTGGCCTTGTCGCGCGCGAAGTTCCGTTCGGAGCGGACGTCAAGGGCTGCAAGAAATCGTTTTACAGGCTGTGCGACCCGTTTCTGCGTTTCTGGTATGCCTTCGCGCTTCCACGCTATTCCGATCCGCATTTCGGCGAGTCGCCTTCCGACATGAAGTCGCTCAGGCTTCCGTTCCGTGCCTTTCTCGGCCAAGTTTGGGAAGAGCTCGTCCGCGACACGTTGCTTTGCAAGCCACTTCCTGGAGAGACATGCAGATGGCGGAATCCGGCGCGCTGGTGGGGCTCTGGATCGGGCCGCGAACCGATGGAGATCGACGTGGTGGCGGAATCGCCGGGCGGCGACGCCTTGCTCGTGGGAGAGGCGAAGCTCGTCCTGACGGCAAATGAGGCGAGACATGAACTCGCCGAACTCAAAGCGAAGGCCCGGCAGCTTCCTTTCGCCGCGAAATACAGGCGGATCGAGCCGCGGCTTTTCGTTGCCGAAGGCGGTGATTACGATTGCGTCGACCTTTCGTGGTGCGAGTGAACGTACGGCAGAAAAACGTAATTAGCAATACAACAGAACAACCAGTAAAACTTATGAAAAGCAAAATGTTCATTCTCGTGATGGCTGCGAGTGCGGCCGTCATCACACACGGGATGGCCGCGCTTGCCGCGGACGTCGAAACGTGGCGCGCGACGGAACTCGCCTTCGAGGCGGGTGCGGACTACGATGCGACGGGCGCGGACGCCGTGACGTTCGACGCCGTGTTCACGCACGAGTCGGGCGAGAAGGTGTCGCGTCCCGGTTTCTGGGACGGCGGCAAGACCTTCCGCGTCCGTTTCGCGCCCACGAAGCCCGGCCGCTGGAGCTGGTCCACCACCTGCCGCGGCGACGCCGCGCTCGACGGCAAGACCGGCGCGCTGGAGGCGAAGCCGTACGCGGGCAACCTCGAGATCTACAAGCGCGGCTTCGTGAAGACCGCGAAGGGAGCCAAGCACTTCACCTACGCGGACGGCACGCCGTTCTTCTACCTCGGCGACACGCACTGGGGCCTCTACAAGGAGGAGATCGACGAAGCTGGTCCGCATGCGGGCGCGACGGGCGCCGCCTCGCACTTCAAGTACATCGTCGACCGGCGCGCGGCGCAGGGCTTCACCGTACTCCAGTCCGAGCCCATCGGCGCGAAGTTCAACGTCCAGGACGGAAAGGTGGACGCCGCCGACATCCCCGGCTTCCAGCTCGCCGACCGCTATTACCAGTATCTCGCCGAGAAGGGGCTCGTCCACGCGAACGCCGAGTTCTTCTTCGCGTCCCAGATGAGCAAGAAGCTCGCCGACGATCCCGCCGCGATCGACCGCCTCGCGCGCTACTGGGTGGCGCGCTTCGGCGCGTATCCCGTGATGTGGACGCTTGCGCAGGAGTCGGACAACGACTTCTACCACGAACGCCACGGCGGGCACAACTTCTACTGCGCCACCAACAACCCGTGGGTGACCGTGGCGGAGTGCCTCCACCGCGCGGACGCCTACCGCCATCCGCTCACGGCGCACCAGGAGAACACGAAGCACACGACCGTGACGGGACGCGGCACGGAGAAGGGCGGGCCGGAGAAGTTCGGCGGACGTTCCGCGTTCGCGGACGCGGCCGTCGCCGCGCGCACGGGCCACACGTGGTGGGGCGTGCAGTGGTCGCCGTCGCTCACCGCGTCGCCGAACTGCGACGCCGCGCGCGACTATTGGGCCGACCCGCGTCCGGCGGTCAACTACGAGGGCCGCTACTGCTACCTCTGGACGAAGGACTTCGGCGCGCGCGCGCAGGGCTACATCTCGTTCCTCTGCGGACTCTTCGGCTATGGCTACGGCGCGATCGACATCTGGCTCTACCAGAGCACGTACGACGTGAAGCGGGCGAGCCACGACGGCGTGGACAGGATTTCCATCGAAGACAAGCAGGTACCGTGGTGCGAATCGGTGGAGTTCCCCAGCGCCCACCAGATGGCGCACTTCAAGAAGTTCTTCACCTCCTTTGACTGGTGGAACCTCAAGCCCGGCTTCGGCGACGGCGCGCGCTTCACCCCGCGTTCCGGCACGGCGCGCGCGCCCGCGCACGGCATCGCCTACGCGTTCGCCACGCTCGCGAACCCGAACCGCGCCGTGTTCTACTTCTACGGCACGAACCGCCTCACGGGCACGGTCCACGCCCTCACGCCCGACCGCTTCCACGCCGCGCGCTGGTTCAACACCCGGACGGGCGAATGGAAGGACGAGTCCGTCACGTTCGTCTCCGACGACCGCGGCAACCTCGAACTGCCGCCGAAACCCGACGCGGCGGACTGGGCGCTCGTGGTCACCGAACTGCCCGCGCTCACGCTCGCGCCCGGCGCGGACGTGAAGCTCGACTACGGCGGCGCCGGCGTGGGCGGCTATCCCGTGTTCCGCGTGGCCGCGAACGACCCCGCCGCCACGCTGCGCATCTCCTACGCGTGCCATCCGGACGGCCTCGGCCCGAAGGGCGACTTCTGGCGCGAGACGGCCGCGCGCTACCTCGGTCCCGACATCGACCTGCCGATCCTCCCCGCGAACATCGACCGCTACGAAAGCTACCTGCTCGCCTCGAACGGCGTCTACCGCGCGCCGCTCCTGCAGGGCCTTGTGCGCTACGTGCGCCTGCGCCTCGATGGCGCGTCGAAGCCGGTTGCGCTTGCGTCTTTCGCGTTCGCGAACGACCGCGTCCATTCGGCCGGCGAACGCGCGGGCACATTCGACTGCGCGGACCGTCAGCTCGCGGAGATCTGGGAGGCGAGCGTGCGCACATGCGAAATCTCCGCCATCCCGTCGTATGACTCCGTGTGGGGTCCGAAACCGGTCACGACACTCCCCTATCTCGCGGACGGCGCGAAGCGCGACCGCCTTGTGTGGAGCGGCGACCTCTGGTGGGCGCAGCGCAGCTTCTTCGTGGGCTTCAAGCCCTCCGCGCCGTACTTGAAGGGATCGGTGGAGATGCTCGCGGCGAACCATACGCCCGAAGGCTACGTGCAGGCGTCGCCGTGGCCCGACCAGGCCGTGCCCAAGGCGGGCGAGTGGGGACCGTTCGGCTCCGACGAGTTCGCCGCGTGGCTCGTGCCGGTTGCGTGGGACACCTACTTCTACACGGGCGACAAGGAGCTGCTGCAGAAGGTCTATCCCGTGGTGCAGAACCTGATGGCCTACCTCGCGCGGTACCAGAACCCGAAGACGGGCATCTTCGAGCAACGCAAGGAGACTTGCAAGCACGCGGCGGGACTCGTGTTCGGCGGCACCTCGCTCCACCACCGCTCGTTCATGAACATCCTCCTCTGGAAGACGTACGTCGACGCCGCGCAGATGGCGCGCGAGCTGGGCAAGGCCGACGACGCGTCGCGCTGGACGGCGGCGGCCGCGCAGCTTTCGGAATCGATCCGCCTGACGT
>ONRL01000031.1 GCA_900320225.1 uncultured Lentisphaerota bacterium | reverse complement strand
TGGAAGACGATGTCGTACGTCTGCCACTTGCCGGGGCCGCGGCTCGCGTTGACGATGGGCGGGTTCTGGCCGTAGATGGCGGAGGCCTGTCCGTCGGCGTAGTTCGGGTTGGGGTTGGGGCTCTTCGCGGGGTCGGTCTCGTAGGAGTCCAACACCTGGAGCTCGAAGTCGTTCATCAGGAACACGCCCGAGTTGCCGCGACCCTGGCCGACGCCCTCGACCTTGACGGGAGTGGCCCATTCGACGTGGAGCTGGAAGTTGGGGCCGTACTCCGCTTTCGTGCGGATGTAGCCCGCGCCCTTGACGGACTCGAGCGTGCCGTCCACGAGCTTCCACTTGGTCGGCTCCATCTTCATCGAGCACCAGTTGGCGAACGTCTTCTCCGTGCCGTCGAAGAGGATGATGGCGTCGCTCGGCGGCAGGCCGGGCTCGGCGACGATCTTGACGGGGTTGGGGCGGTTGCGGTCGTGCACGGCCCAGGCGTGCGTGGCGTCGGGCGTGTCGCCGTAGAGTCCTGCGGACGCCGAGACGGCGACCAGCGCCGCCGCGGAGGCGAATATGAGCTTCTTCATTCTTGTATTTCTCCTTTGGTGAAAAACGACGCGGGAAAGTATATCGGTTTTACCCCCCGTTTGGCAATGGAAATGTTGCCAGTGTTGCCAATGTTGCCAATATCCAATACCAATTGAGAATCGGCAACATTGGAATTGGCAACATTCCCACATTGGCAACAATCCTGCCAAATATGCTATACTACCAACCACATGAGATTCGTTTGGATATTTCTTGCCGCCGTTTGGGCGGTCGCGGTCGCTTTCGGCGGCGATCCCCTCGCGCAGCCGGCCCTGAACCCCGTCACGGCGCTGCCGGCGCCCGCGCACCCGCCCGTCGCGCTCGTGGAGGGCGGCGTGCCGCGGTTCGTTCTCGTGTGGGACCGCGCGGCGGAGCGTGGCGCGCCGGCCGGCCTCGAGAACCAGCCGATCCGCGAGGCCGTCCGCACGCTGCGGCGCGAAATCGGCTTCTGCACGGGCGCGGAGGTCGATGTCGCGGACGCGGGCGCGGGCGGGAGTCCCGCCGCCCCGCGCCCCGTGATCCTCGTGGGGCGTAGCGCGCGTACGGACGCGCTCGGAATCGACCCCGCGAGCCTGCCGCCGGAGGGGTTCGTGGTCACGACCTTCTCGAACGGCGTGGCGATCGTGGGAAACGATTCTTCGCTGGCGCCCGGCACGGCGCCGGATGGTCCGCGCCGCGCGACGCTCTGGGGCGCGCTCGACTTCCTCGAACGTTTCTTCGGCTGCCGCTACTATTATCCGGGGCCGGACGGCTGCGTGCGTCCCGTCTGCACGAACCTCGTGCTCGCGCCGTGCGCGTATACGGACGCGCCGCGCTTCCGGAACCGGGGCGACGGTTTCCGGCCCGACGTCGCGACCGTCGCGCGCACGCTCGGCACGCCGCTCGTGCGCGCCAGCCTCTCCGACTGGCGCGCCGCCGCGCGTCTCGCGCATACGACGTCGTTCACGGCCATCCACTCGCCCGATCCGCGCATGTGGGCCGAGGCCCATCCCGAGTGGATGGGGACGTCGTTCCTCTGTCGTCCGGACGGCGGATTCTATTACTGCCCCACCAACCACATGAGGAACTACTACGACGTGACGAATCTTGAGTTCGCCGACGCGCTCGTGGAGGGGCTCGCGCGCGACGACACGCCGGAAGGGCGCCGGCGGCAGGGCTTTGCGCACAACGACGCGCGCACCGTGGTGTTCGCCCAGTGCGATTCCTTCCGCACGCTCGAGGAGATGCGCGCTAATCCCGTCGTGCAACGCGAGGGGCTCATCACGGACGCGAACGTGGCGCTGGGCCCGTACGGCTATTTCTCGGACGTCTACGGCCGCTTCTACCGGCACTTCGTCATGCGTCTCAACGCGCGCCTGCCGGGACGCCGGCTCATCCTCATGCCCTACGCCGGCTGCACGTACGCGCCCACGCAGGAGCGGTTCCGCCACCTGCCGGACAACGTGGAGCTCTGCGTGTGCCTGCCGAAGGTGCCGCGCTTCATCCGCAACCCGCAGGTGCGGGACCTCATGGTGCGCGAGCTTCGCCGCTGGACCGAGGTGATCGGCGGACGCCCTGTCCAGCAGATTTGGACGTACAACGCCTTCAACAGCCCGTTCGAGCAGGCCGTCGCGAACGAATTTCTGCCGGAGACGATCGCGGCGTTCGGTTCGGACCTCGGAGACACGGGGCTCATCGTGGAGCTCGGCCTCTACCCCGTGCAGGTGCCCGGGCAATGCGTGCCGTTCCACTTCTACTACGAGACGTACTGCGCGTTCCGCGCGCTGTGGGGCGGGGCGCGTTTCAACCCGGACGCGGCGCTCGACGAGCACTGGGCGCTGTTCTATGGCGCGGAGGCCGGTGCGCACTTGTGCAAGCTCCATCGCATCCTCAAGGAGGCGTTTCTTGCCGTGACCGTGCCGGCGACGAGGGTGCGCTCGCTCTATCCCGCCGAGACGCTCGACCGCATCGAGGCGGAGCTTGCCGCCACGCGGCGCATTCTCGCGCGCGACAAGTCCGCCCCTGCCTGGCGGCGTTTCCGCCTGATGGCGCATCCGCTTGAATGGGAACTGGATCGTCAGCGGCAACGGCATGTCGCGCCGGAGCCGCGCAAGAATGTTTATTTCGTCGCCGGCGAGGAAGGGCCGCCTTGATTGTGGTATACTGTGCGCATGGAAGGAAAAGACATGAAGCACGATATCTTGTTCAGGCGGGCGAAGAAGGCGATTCCCGGCGGCGTGAACAGCCCGGTGCGGGCGTTCAACGGCGTGGGCGGGACGCCCGTGTTCGTCGAGTCGGGGAAGGGCGCGCGCATCCGCACGGCGGACGGGCGCGAGCTGACGGACTGGTGCTGCAGCTGGGGCGCGATGATCCTCGGCCACGCGCATCCGGAGATTTCGCGGGCCGTCGCCGCGCGCGCGAAGCTGGGTACCACGTTCGGCATCGCGACGCCGGACGAGGTGACGTTCGCCGAGCGGCTCGTCTCGCTCGTCCCGGGCCTCGACATGGTGCGCGCCGTGAGCTCCGGCACCGAGGCCGTGATGACGGCCGTGCGGCTCGCGCGCGGCGTGACGGGCCGGAAGATCATTCTCAAGTTCGACGGCTGCTACCACGGCCATTCCGACGCGATGCTCGTCAAGAGCGGCTCGGGCGTGCTCACGATGGGCGCGTCGTCGTCCGCCGGCGTCACGCGCGGCGCGGTGGCGGATACGCTCGTGGCGCCGTACAACGACCTCGCGGCCGTGGAGCGCGCCTTCGCGAAGCGCGGGGAGGAGATCGCCGCCGTGATCGTGGAGCCGGTCGCCGGGAACATGGGCCTCGTGCCGCCGTCGGAGGGTTTTCTGAAGGGATTGCGCGCCGTCACGTCGAAGTACGGCGCGCTGCTGATCTGCGACGAGGTGATCAACGGCTTCCGCTTCGGGTTCTCGACGTATTCCGCGCTCTACGCGGGCGTGACTCCGGATATCGTCACGCTCGGCAAGGTGATCGGCGGCGGACTGCCCCTCGCGGCGGTCGGTGGCCGGCGCAAATGGATGAAGCAGCTCGCGCCCGACGGCCCGATCTACCAGGCGGGCACGCTGAGCGGCAACCCGCTCGCCGTCGCCGCCGGACTCAAGACGCTCGAGATCCTCGAGCGCGAGATGCCCTACACGCGCATGGCCGAGCTGGGCAGCGCGCTCGCGGTGGGCGTCTCCACCCTCGCCGCCGAACGCGGCGTGCCCGTGACGTGCCAGTCGTTCAACGGCGTGTTCACGCCGTTCTGCACGGACCTGCCCGTGCAGGACCTCGCGGACGCGAAAGCGTGTTCGACGGCGCTCTACGCGAAAATCTTCCACGGTCTGCTCAAGCGGGGGCAGTACGTCGCCCCCTCGCAGTTCGAGTGCAACTTCGTCTCGGCCGCGCACACCGCGCGCGACGTCGACCGTTTTCTTGACGCATTCGCGCAGACCCTGTCCCATTTGTGATATAATGTGTGCGCACCTGAAAGGAAAAAAGGCATGAAAAACATGATGATGGCGATGGCTGCGGCCGTGGTGGCGGCCGGTTGCTGCGACAAATGCACGGTCGCGGCGCGGAAACCCGTGAAGGAGGTCTCGTTCGTCGAGATCGACCCAGGACACTTCCACGCGGCGCTCGTGCTGAACCGGAACTACGAGGGCGTGGCGAAGGACGTGCCCGTGTTCGCGCCGAAGGGCCCGGACGTGGAGGCGCACAAAAAGCTCGTCGACGAGTTCAACACGCGCGAGAAAGATCCGACCTCCTGGAAGGAGACCGTCTACACGGGCGACGACTACCTTGAGAAGGCACTCGCCGTCAAGGATCCCGGCTCCAAGGTGGTGGTGCTCGCCGGCAAGAACAACAAGAAGGCCGACTACTACCTCGCCGCCATCAAGGCCGGGTTCAACGTGCTCTCCGACAAGCCGATGGCCATCACGCCCGACGCCTTCGCAAAGCTCCAGGAGGCGGCGAAGCTCGCCGACGAGAAGGGCCTTTACTTCGCCGACATCATGACGGAGCGCAACGAGATCACCACGATCCTCCAGCGCGCGCTCGTGGCGGCGAAGGACCTCTACGGCGAGCAGGAGAAGGGCACGCCCGACGACCCGGCGGTGACGAAGGTCTCCGTGCACCACTTCTGCAAGCTCGTGAACGGCAAGCCGCTGCAGCGTCCTGGCTGGTACTACGACACCGACCAGCAGGGCGAGGCGATCGTGGACGTGACGACGCATCTCACGGACCTCGTGCAGTGGGAGACGTTCCCCGGTGAGACGCTGAAGTATTCCGACGTGAAGATGATCAAGGCCCGCACGTGGGCCACGCCCATCTCGGCGGCCGACTACAAGACCTCCACGGGCCTCGACACGTGGCCGGACTTCCTCAAGAAGTCTGTGGACAAGGACAACGTGCTCCAGTGCCTCGCGAACGGCGAGTTCACGTATGCCCTCAAGGGCGTGCACGCGAAGGTGAGCGTGGAGTGGCACTTCATGGCGCCGAAGGGCACGGGCGACACGCACTACTCGCTCATGCGCGGCACGAAGTCGGAGATCGTGATCCAGCAGGGCGCGAAGGAGGGCTACAAGCCGCGCGTGTACGTGAAGCCGCGCGCCGGGCAGGACAAGGCCGCGCTCGAGAAGGCGCTCGCCGCCGCCGTGGCGGAGTTCAACAAGACATCGGCCACGAGGCGCACTTCAGCCAGGTGATGAACATGTACCTCGGCTGGATGAAGAAGGGCGAGCAGCCCGCCGACTACCTGCCGAACATGCTCGTGAAGTACTACACGATCACCGAGGCGTGGAAGGCCAGCAGAACAGCGAATAAGTAAAAGTGAATAGTGAATAGTTGTAAAAACAAAGAAAAGAAAGGAACTGATCATGCAAGGACCGCTCATTTTCTTCGCCGTATTGGCGTTCATCGTGCTCGTCACGATCCTGAAGACGGCCATCATCGTGCCGCAGAAGACGGCGTTCATCGTGGAGCGCCTCGGCAAGTACCGCTGCACGCTTGAGGCCGGTTTCCACATCCTCGTGCCGTTCATCGACCGCGTCGCCTACCGCCACACGCTCAAGGAACAGGCGATCGACGTGCCGCCGCAGGAGTGCATCACGAAGGACAACATCGCCGTCTCCGTGGACGGCATCCTCTACATGCAGGTGATGGACCCCGCGAAGGCCTCCTACGGCATCGGCAACTACCTGTTCGCCACCACGCAGCTCGCGCAGACCACGATGCGTTCCGAGATGGGCAAGCTCGACCTCGACCGCTCCTTCGAGGAGCGTACCGCCATCAACGCGGCGATCGTCTCGGCCGTTGACAAGGCGAGCGACCCGTGGGGCATCAAGGTGACGCGCTACGAGATCAAGAACATCACGCCGCCCCAGACCATCCGCGACGCGATGGAGAAGCAGATGCGCGCCGAGCGCGAGAAGCGCGCGATGATCGCGGAGTCCGAGGGCGAGCGCCAGTCGAAGATCAACCGCGCCGAGGGCGAGCGCCAGCAGGCGATCGCGCTTTCCGAGGGCGAGCGAGCGCGCAAGATCAACGAGGCCGAAGGCCGTGCGAAGGAGATCCTGCTCGTCGCCGACGCGCAGGCCGAGGGTATCCGCAAGGTCGCTCAGGCGCTCAACGAGAAAGGCGGAGTTGAGTCCGTGAACATGCAGCTCGCGCAGCAGTACCTCGCGCAATTCGGCAATCTTGCGAAGACGAACAACACGATGATCATCCCCTCCGACCTCGCAAACGTCGCCGGGGTGATCAAGGCCTGCGCGTCGATCGTCAAGAAGGTGGAGGGGTGAGGTCATGAAGAGACTGTCCGTTCTCTCCCTGGCGGCGCTGTGCGCCCTGTCGGCGTCCGCCGCCGTGAAGTTCGCCTCGCCGTTCGGCGACGGCATGGTGCTCCAGCGCGGGAAGTCCGTGGCGGTGTGGGGCACGGCCGACGCCGGCGAGAAGGTGAACGTGACGTTCGCCGGGCAGTCCGCGTCGGCCACGGCCGGCGCGGACGGGCGTTGGCTCGTGCGCCTCGCGCCGATGGAGGCGTGCGCCGAGGGACGCGTGCTTGCGGCGAACGGCGCGGAGGTGAAGGACGTCCTCGTGGGCGAGGTGTGGCTCTGCTCCGGGCAGAGCAACATGTCGATGGTGATGTGGTCGAATCCATACGTGGCGCAGCACGGCAACCGCGACAACAACGGCTACCTCGACGCGATGATCGTGGACGAACCCCTCGTGCGCGCCTGCACGGTGCCGAACGTGTGGAGCGCCGAGCCGAAAGAGCTCGCGAAACCGCTCGTCTGGAAGCGCTTCGCCCCGGGAACGCTCCAGGGACTCTCGGCGATTGGGTTCCACTACGCGCTCATCCTCCACCGCACGCTGAAGGTGCCGGTGGGCGTGATCGTGTCCGCATGGGGCGGCACGTGCCTCGAGACATGGGTCTCGCCGGACGGCTACCGCTCCGTGCCTTCGCTCGCCGCGAACGCCGACCGTCCCATTGCTACGAAGGCCCCGGAGCCGGAGCAGAAGGGGCGCCGTCCCCGACTCCACCAGCAGCCGCGCGCGCTGTGGAACGCGATGATCTATCCGCTCGTGCCCTACACCTTCCGCGGCGCGCTTTGGTACCAGGGCGAGTCCAACCGCGGCCAGGGCCTCGGCTACAAGGACCGTCTCCACGCCCTTTGGAACGGCTGGTCGAAGGCGTTCGGCGATCCGAAGATGCCGTTCTACCTCGTGCAGATCGCGCCGTTCGACTACGGGATGAAGGCGGACAGCGCCGGCGCCTCCGCCTGCGACATCTGGGAGGCCGAGGAGGCGTTTGCGCGCGAGAACCCGTACGCGGGCATGGCGACGATCGTGGACGTGGGCGAGCACGACAACATCCACCCCGGCGACAAGCGCACGGTGGCGCTGCGCCTCGCGGCGCTCGCGCTCAACCGCACGTACGGACGCAAGGACGTGCCGTGCGACAATCCGTCGCTCAAGTCCTCCGCAGTGAAGGGCGACACGGTGACGCTTACCTTCGACCACGTGGAAAATTGGGTGATGCACGGCCTTGACGCCGCGCCGTTCGAGATCGCCGGCGCGGACGGCAAGTTCGTCCCCGCCAAGGCGAAGTACCTCAAGGGCGCCGTCGAGCTGCGCGCGGAGGGCGTCGCCGAGCCGCAGCAGGTGCGCTATCTCTGGAACTGGTGCAAGGCGGGACGTCTCAAGAACGACTACGGCTTCCCGCTCGCGCCGTTCTACGTCCGCGCACTTTAATTCGCATTTTTTAGCCACAAAGAATCACAAAGAAAAACAAGGAGTTTTCTGAACTTTGTGCCCTTTGTGTTCTTTGTGGCAAAATCAAACACGATTCAACTGATGGAATCTGGATGAAAAAAGTCATCCTGAACCCCAAGCGCGACTACTCGGTCGTCCACCACCATCCGTGGGTGTTCTCCGGCGCGATCCGCGCCGTGGAGGGAGATCCCGCGCCGGGCGAGACCGTTGCCGTGGAAAGCGCGCGTGGCGAGCGCCTCGGCTGGGGCAGCTGGTCGCCCGCGTCGCAGATCCGCGTGCGCATGCTTTCGTTCGATTCCGACCACGAGCCGGACGACGCCTACGTGGAAGGCCTCGTGGCCGCCTCCGTGGCGCGCCGCGCCGCGTTCTGGGTGGACGGCGTCACGAACGCGTTCCGTCTCGTGAACGCGGAGTCGGACGGCCTGCCCGGCGTGGTGGCCGACTACTACGCCGGCACGGTCGTGGTGCAGCTCGCCACGGCAGGCGCGGAGCGCTGGAAGGACGTGATCGTCGCCGCGCTCATGAAGTACGTGCCGGACTGCACGTGCGTGTACAACCGCAGCGACGTGGACGCCCGCGCGCGCGAAGGGCTGGAACCCGCCACGGGGCTCCTCGCCGGCGCGGAGCCGCCCGAGCTCGTGGAGGTGAAGGAAGGCCCCGTCTCGTTCCTCGTGGACGTGCGCAAGGGCCATAAGACGGGGTTCTACCTCGACCAGCGCGACGCCCGTGCGGCCGTGGCCGCCTACGCGCCGACGGCAGAGATGCTGAACTGCTTCTCCTACACGGGCGGGTTCGGCCTGATGGCGTGCGCGAGCGGCGCGGCGTCCGTCACGCACGTGGACGCGAGCGCGGAGGCGCTGGCGCTTGCGCGCAAGAACACGGAACGCATCCACTTTTGCGGCACGAAGTGCGAGTTCGTGGAGGCGGACGTCTTCAAGCAGCTGCGCCTCTACCGCGACCAGGGGCGCACGTTCGACCTGATCGTGCTCGACCCGCCGAAGTTCGCGGACACCAAGGCCGGCCTCATGCGCGCGACGCGCGGCTACAAGGACATCAACCTCCTCGCGATGAAGCTCCTGCGTCCGGGTGGCGTGCTCGCCACTTTCTCCTGCTCCGGCGCCATGACGACCGACCTCTTCGACAAGGTCTGCGCAGAGGCGGCCTTCGACGCGAAACGCGACTTCCAGGTGCTCGCCCGCACGCGCCAAGGCGCGGACCACCCCGTATCGTTGACCTTCCCCGAAGGACTCTACCTCAAAGGACTCATCCTCCGTTCTTTTTAACGCCGCCGATTGCGCTCGTGTCATTTCCGCTCGTCCACGAATCCCTTAATTGTGATATACTATACGCCTATGGAAGAAAAGGTTATTTGGATTCTCTGGGCCGTTGGGGCTTATCTCATCGGGTCCATACCTTTCGGGTTCCTCGTCGGCAAGATGCGCGGCAAGGACATCCGCACGCTCGGATCGAAGAACATCGGCGCGACGAACGTCTATCGTACGGTTGGTAAACCGTGGGGGATCCTCGCGTTTGCGTGCGACTTCCTGAAGGGGTTTCTGCCGACGTTCGCGGCGCAGAAGTTCGGCAACGCCGACTGGCTGCCGCTTGTCGTGGGCATCCTCACGGTGGCGGGGCACATGTGGACGTGCTTCATGAAGTTCAAGGGCGGCAAGGGTATCGCCACCGGCTTCGGGATGCTCGTGGCGCTCACGCCCGTGCTCGTGCTCGTCGCTTTCGCCGTATGGGTGGTGGTGATGCTCGTGTCGCACTACGTGTCGCTCGGGTCGATCGTGGCGGCCGCGTTCCTGATGGTGGTTGTGTGGCTTCCGTGGCACGATTGGTTCTCGTGCGGGATGCTCCGCAGTTGCAAGGGCTACCACGATTTGCCGCTCTGCATCCTCGTGACAGTGCTCTGCGCGTTCGCGATCTGGAAGCACAAGACGAACATCATCCGTCTGCGCGCCCATGCGGAAAGCAAGATTTATTAGTGGTTCGTGATTCGTGGTTCGTGGTTCGTGATTTGTGGCTCGTGGTTCGAGAGTGAGTAGCCTTGAGGTGTTAAAGAAGGAAAGTTGAAATGTCCGAATACAACTATACTGAAATCGAGAAGAAGTGGCAGAAGTTCTGGCTGGAGCACAAGACGTTCAAAACGCCTGACCACGTCGAGGGCAAACAGAAGTTCTACTGTCTCGACATGTTCCCGTACCCGAGCGGCGCGGGCCTGCACGTGGGCCATCCGGAAGGCTATACGGCGACCGACATCCTCTGCCGCTACAAGCGCATGAAGGGCTTCAACGTGCTGCACCCGATGGGCTGGGACGCCTTTGGCCTCCCCGCCGAGCAGTACGCCGTGGAGACGGGCACGCACCCCGCGATCACCACGAAGAAGAACGTGGACCGCTTCCGCGAGCAGATCCGCGCCCTCGGTTTCTCGTACGACTGGGACCGCGAGGTGAACACCACCGACCCGAAGTACTACAAGTGGACGCAGTGGATCTTCGAGCAGCTCTACAAGAAGGGACTCGCCTACGTGGCGGAGGTGCCGGTGAACTGGTGCCCCGCGCTCGGCACGGTGCTTGCGAACGAGGAAGTGATCGACGGACGCTCCGAACGCGGCAACCACCCCGTGATCCGCCGTCCGATGCGCCAGTGGATGCTGAAGATCACCGCCTACGCGGAGCGCCTGCTCGCGGGGCTCGACACGCTTGACTGGCCCGAGGGCATCAAGGAGATGCAGCGCAACTGGATCGGCAAGTCCACGGGCGCGCTGGTGGATTTCGGCGTCCTGTGCGGCGGCGCTCCCGCCGCCGAGAAGATCACCGTCTACACCACCCGCTGCGACACGCTCTTCGGTGCCACCTACATGGTGCTCTCGCCCGAGCACGGCCTCGTGGCGAAGTGGCTCGCCGAGGGGAAGATCGCAAACGCCGACGCCGTGAAGGCCTACCAGGCGAAGGCCGCCGCGAAGAGCGACCTCGAGCGCACGGAGCTCAACAAGGAGAAGACCGGCGTGAAGCTCGAGGGCGTGCTCGGCGTCAACCCCGTGAACGGCGGGCAGATCCCGATCTTCATCTCCGACTACGTGCTCGCCACCTACGGCACGGGCGCCATCATGGCCGTGCCCGCGCATGATGAGCGTGACTTCGACTTCGCGAAGGTGTTCGACCTCCCAATCGTGCAGGTCGTGGCGCCGGCCGACTCCGACGCGGCGAAGACGGCTTCGCCGGATCCCGTCCCCTACACGGGCGACACCGCGTTCACGGACATCGCGACGGGTGTGATGGTGTCCTCGGGCTTCATCACGGGCCTCACCGTGGACGAGGCGCGCGTGAAGATGGTCGACTGGCTCGTCGAGAAGGGCGTGGGCAAGGCCCAGACGCAGTACAAGCTGCGCGACTGGCTCTTCAGCCGCCAGCGCTACTGGGGCGAGCCGTTCCCTGTGATCCACTGGGAAGACGGCACGCAGGGCCTCGTGGATGAAAACGACCTTCCGCTCACGCTTCCGGAACTCGCTGACTACAAGCCCACGGGAACCGGCGAGCCGCCGCTCGCAAAGGCGACGGAATGGGTGAACGTGGTCGATCCGGCGACGGGCAAGAAGGGCCTGCGCGAGACGAACACAATGCCGCAGTGGGCCGGCTCCTGCTGGTACTACCTCCGCTACATCGACCCGCACAACGACAAGGCGTTCGCCGATCCCGCCCTCCTGAAGGAGTGGCTGCCCGTGGACCTCTACGTGGGCGGCGCGGAGCACGCGGTGCTGCACCTCCTCTACGCGCGCTTCTGGCACATGGTGCTCTTCGACCTCGGCCTCGTGCCCACGCCGGAGCCGTTCCAGCGGCTCGTCAACCAGGGCATGATCCTCGGCCTCGCCTACAAGACCTCGCGCGGCGTGCTGATCCCGATGGACCAGATCACCTGGCGCGACGGCAAGCCGTACGGCGCGGAGGAGGGCGGCGAGGAGGAATTGCTCACCGAATTCCCGGCGAAGATGTCGAAGTCGCTCAAGAACGTGGTCAACCCCGACGATGTGGTGCGCGACTACGGTGCGGACTCCCTGCGCCTCTACGAGATGTTCATGGGCCCGCTGCAGGCCGTGAAGCCGTGGTCCACGAAGGGCGTGGAGGGCGTGTTCCGCTTCCTCAAGCGCGTCAACAAGATGGTCACGGAGCAGCCGATCGCCGACCGCGCGCTCACGAAGGACGAGGCGAAGACGCTCAACGCCACGATCAAGAAGGTGGATGAGGACCTCGCCTCGATGAACTTCAACACGGCGATTTCCGCGATGATGGTGTTCGTGAACGCCTTCGCGGGCGACGGCAAGGACCTGCCGCGCGAGGCGGCGGAGAAGTTCGTCCTCTGCCTCGCGCCGTTCGCGCCGCACCTCGGCGAGGAGCTGTGGCAGTTCCTCGGCCACGCCGACACGCTCGCCTACGAGCCGTTCCCGGCGTTCGACCCCGCGGCGCTCGTGGAGAGCGAGATCGAGGTGCCCGTGCAGGTGCTCGGCAAGCTCCGCGGGCGCGTGAAGGTGCCCGTGGACGCGAAGCCGCCTGAGATGGAGGCCGCCGCGCGCGCGAATCCCGACGTGGCGAAGTTCCTCGAGGGCAAGCAGGTCGTGAAGGTGATCTGCGTGCCGAAGAAGATGGTCAACTTCGTGGTGCGGTGAGGCGTCGATGAAGCGGATCCTTGCCTTGGTCGGCCGGAGTACGCTGGCGGGAATCGTCCTCGCGGTGACGTTCTGCGCGGGCGTGGCGCTCCTGCTCGGCGGCGCGGCCTGGTGGATCCAGCGGTCGGACGCGGGGGGCGACGGCGGCTCCTTTGTGGAGACGTTCGTGGCCGGCGTGGACGACGCGAAGTCCGCGAAGGTCGTGCGCGTGGAGATTTCCGGCGAGATCGGACCGCCTGCGCCGTCCCCCGTGGGCGACCTGCTCGGCGGCGCCCTTGGCGCGGGCGACGCGGGGGGCGTGGATGCCTTCAACGCCGCGCGCGACCGCATCCGCCTTGCAACGTGCGAAAAGGACGTAAAGGGACTCTACCTCGTCATCGACTCCCCGGGTGGCGACCTGACCGACAGCGACCTCCTCTGGCATGACGTGCAGCTTTTCCGCGAGGCGCTGCCCGGACGGTTCGTGTTCGTGCACGCCCTCGCGCAGTGCTGCAGCGGCGGCTACTACGTGGCGGCGGCGGCGGATTTCATCATGGTGGTACCCACGGGCGAAGTGGGGTCGATCGGCATCATCTCCGACTACGGCTACAACGTGGCCGACCTCGCCCGCCGCTTCGGCGTGTCGAACGTGGTGGTGTCCACGGGCGTCAACAAAGATGCGCTCAACCCCCTCAAGCCCGTCGACCCGCGGCAGCTCGCGATTGAGCAGGGACTCGTCGACAGTCAGTTCGCGCGCTTCGTGGAGATCGTCGCGAAAGGGCGGAAGATGGACGTGGAGACGGTGCGCGCCCTCGCGGACGGACGCGTCTACGCCGCGCCCGACGCCAAGGAGAAAGGCCTCGTCGACGCCATCGGCTACGCCGAAGACGCGATGGAGAAACTCGAGGAGATGGCGGGTGGCGAGGTGTGCGTGGTGGCGTACGAGATGCCGGTGCACGAGACAGGGTTTCTGAAAAAACTGTTCGGAGGAAAACCACATGTCCAACGTGCGTCTCTGCATCGCCGCCGCGGCCTGCCTGTTCCTCGTCTGCGCCTCGTCCGCTGAGCCCACCGGCGCCGGCGACTTCACCATCGACGCGCCACGCGCGACGGGAGGTCCCGTGGTGCGCGCCGCCGATTTCGGCTTCTCGCCCGCGAGCGACAAGAACGCTGCCGCGATCATGCGCGCGCTCGACGCGTGCCGCCGCGTGAAGGCGAGCCGTCTCGAACTCGCGCCCGGCACGTACCGCTGCTTCGACGAATCGGGAATCGTGGTGCGCGAGTTCACCGACTTCACGTTGGACGGCAAGGGTGCGGTGCTCGTGTTCCGCCGCGCGCCCGAGTACCGCTGCCAGCCGCAGAGCGAGCTCATCCTCGACAAGGGCAACCTGCTCGTCCAGCGCTGCCTCCGCACCGAGGTGCGCGACCTCGTGATGGACTGGGACTGGGAGGGCGATCCGCTCGCCTCCTTTGTGCGCGTGACGCGGCGCAACCTCGACGAGGCGCATCCCGAGAACGCCTGGATGGAGCTCACGTTCGTCGACTACGAGCGCCACCCGAAGTACCCCGAGCCCGTGCCGGTGCAGAAGCTGATGGCGATGGACGAATGTCGTACGCGCTTCCGCGCGGGGCCGGGGCTCTCCTGCGGCCAGACGGAAGGGCATTTCGGCGCGAAGAACGAATGGACCGCGCCGAACGTGCTGCGCGTGTGGCCGGGCATCCCCATGCCAAACCGCAACCAGAACCCCGCCACGCGCTTCGCCGCCAACCCGAAGTGGAACCTCCAGGCTGTGCGCCGGTTCGCGGAGGGCGGGCTCTACCGGCTCCAGCACTGCTACTACGGCAAGAACGGCATCAACCTCGACTCGAACCGCCACCTCTCCGTCCGCGACGTGCGCGTGTGGGCCTGCTTCGGCATGGCGATGGTGACGGACGGCGCGCAGGAGTACTGGCAGGTGGAGCGTTTCCGCGTGGCGCCGCCCACGGCGCGGGAGTTCGCTGGCGCCTATCCGGGGAAACGCTTCTTCGAGCGGCCCGTCTCGTCCACCTCCGACGGCCACCACGTGGCGCGCTCGAAGGGGCACTGCAAGTACGTCGACTGCTACTGGACGCGCAACAACGACGACTCCTCCAACTTCCACGACAGATTCACGATTGCGGTGAAGGTGGCGCCGCGCAAGCTGTACGTGATCAACCGGCGCGGGACCGCCTACTTCCGCGCCGAACCGGGCGCGCCGCTCGAGCTGCGCCACCCCGACTTCTCGCCGGCCGGCTACACGGCGAAGCTCGTGCGGGTGAACAAGGAACTGCTCGAGCTCGACCGCGACATCCCCGACCAGAAGGGGCCGTGTTTCCTCGTGTGGGACCGCACGTACGGGACCGACTGGGTGCTGTTCAAGGGCTGCACGTGCGAGGACAGCGGCTGGCGCAACATCTTCTCGCCGTCCAACCTCACGATCGAGGACTGCACGTTCCGCCGCACGCCCGGCGTGCCGCTGCGGCTCATCGCCGACTGGCGCGCGGACCTCTGGTGCGAGGGCATGGGCGCGACGAACGTGGTGATCCGCAACTGTACGTTTGCGGACACCGGCACGCTCGTACCGAAGGAAGGGCAGATCTCCACGCGCTGCGTGGTGCCGGAGGGCTGGGACATCCCGCCGCCCGACAAGGACTTCGTGGGCGGCGACGTGCTGATCGAGAAGTGCACGTTCGTGCGTCCGACAGGACCCGTGCTCGACCTCCCCACCGGCCGCAACGTCACGATGCGCGACTGCACCGTGGATTTGCGTGGCATCCAGAACGCCACGCCTGCGTCCGGCTCGTTCAACACGGCCGGCGCCGAGAACGTGCGCATCGAGCGCATCACGACCCTTCGCGACGGCAAATAGGTGATTGCGAAGGGATGCTGATCTTTAGGTGAGTATGAAAATAGGACTGATTGCTGTTTACGGTCTGCTGGCCACGGTCGCCGTATGGGCGGATGCGATGAAGTCGGTGGATTTCACGGCGCCGGGCGGCGTGAAGTGCCGCCTCACGGCCGAAGGCGCGTCGATGTGGCGCATTCGTACGGCGCGGGACGACGGCACGTTCGCCGAAGTCGGCGCGGCGCAGGCGCTCGCCCGCTGGATGGGCGAGACGTTGCGCCCCGCGCAGCGCCCCCTGCGCGAGACGGTTGGGGCGGGCGTGCGCGTGTTCACGGCGCCGGACGGATCCAAGGCGCTGCTGGCAGCGGACGGCTCGTCGCTTGCCTTCGTCTCGGCCACGGGGCGGAAGGTCGTGGAGGTGACGCGCCTCGCGTCGGGCGCGAAGGGGGGCATGGTACTCGCCGGACGGCTCCTGCCGTGCGAGGCCGTGTACGGACTGGGCGAGCGCCTGGATCGGCTGAACAAGCGCGGCACGCGCGTGAGGCTCTGCACCAGCGACGGTTACAACGACTCGTCCGCCTCCTACGTGGCGATACCCCTCTTCTCCACCACGCGCGGCGGCGGCGTGTTCGTGAACGCCTACGAGATCATGACGGCCGACTTCGGCGTGTCAGCACCGGACGAGTGGCGCATGGAGATCGAGAAGGACGCGATTGACGCCTACGTCGTCGCGACCGACCGGATGCGCGACGTCCCGCCGCGCTACCTGGCGCTCGCCGGATGCCCGTCCGTCCCCGATGATTGGCAGTTCGGTCCCGTCGTCTGCCGCTACGCGCCCGACTTCGCCGCGTTCGAGGGGCCGACGGCGCGGATCGTGCACGGACACCTCACGCTCGGACTGGGGTTGAAGAACATCGTCGAGAAGTACCGCGAGATGGGGGCGCTGCCCTCGGCGGTGGTGGCGGAAGGGCGCGGATGCGAGATCTTCGGGGCGACGCCCGAGGCGCAGGAGAAAAACCGCGCCGAGTTCAGGAAGGCGCCGGACGCTCTCGCGAAGGACGGCATCCGGTACATGATCTACATGGGCATGGGATCCGTGCTCTCGCGTCTTGCGCCCAGTTTCCGACCGGAATACGAGGTGCACGTGACCGTCACGGACACCGCGGGCAGCGTGAAGGCGGAGCGCACGAACCTTATCCCGTTCGTCACGTACAGGTCGAACAACCCGGACGTCAGCAAGCACCACAAGGGCAGCCGCTACCTCGACATCACCGACCCCGACGCCTGGAAATGGTACCTGGACAACGTGTGGCAGCCGCTCCTCGACTGCGGCGTGCGCGGCGCGAAGATCGACTTCTGCGAGGAGATGCCGGACGAGGGGGCACTCTATGGCGACACGCGCTTTCACTACCGCTGGAAACATCCGGAGGTGTTCGAGGGCGCGGCGGTCCACCACGCCTATCCCACGTTCTTCATCGCGAAGCTCTGCCGCGACCTGACGGCGCGCCTCCAGGCGCGCGGGCAGGGCAGCTTCATGGCGCTCTCGCGCGGCGGCGGCATCGGTGCGCAGCGCGCGCCGTTCATGTGGGCGGGCGACCAGAAACGCGACTTCGCGAAACTCGACGACCAGCTCCTCGCCATGCTCAATGCGGGCGTCTCGGGCGTGCCATTCATGACCTACGACATGGCGGGCTACCACTACACGGCACCCGTGCAGACTCCCGTGGCCGTGCGCAACCGCAAGACGGGGGCGTTCGACCTGTCGCGCACCGCGCCGGGGCCGGACGAGGAGACCGTCTACCGCCGCTACAGCGGGGACCTGCCGCTCGACGCCGAGCAGCGGCTCTTCCTGCGCGGCCTTGCGTTCACGGCCTACAGCCCGTGCATCCAGACGCACGGCTACGTGCGCCACCCGTTCGAGTTCGACGCGGCCACGCGCGCGCGGTACGTGTCGTATTCCGCGCGGCACCACGCGCTCGCGGGCGAGATCGCCGCGGCGTCGCGCGCGGCCGCTCGCACGGGCCTGCCCGTCGTCCGCCCGCTCGCGTGGGACTACCAGGAGGACGAGAACACCTGGGACATTGAGGACGAATACCTCTTCTGCGACCGCTACCTCGTGGCCCCGATCCTCGCCGACTTCACGGTTCGCGAGATCTACCTGCCGCAGGGGACGTGGAAGGAAGTCGACACCGGCGTCCGCCATGTCGTCCCGGCCGGCGGCAAGCGGTTCTCGAAGGAAGTCCCGTTTGGAGACATCGCGGTCTTCACGCGGGAGTGAGAAGAAGGAATGGTCGCCTGAAAAAGATGCTGTTTCTTGCGGCAATGTCGGCAGCGGCGCTCGCGTTCGCCGAGCCTCTGCGCCCTGTTTGACGGTGGAAGTGAAAACTGCTATCATATTGACGTTTCTCAGTAGGGGAACAGTGTCCTCAAGCAGAAAACGGAATGAAACAACATGGCGAAGTCCATACATAACGGCAGGCGGAAACCGGTAGAGTAAACAAAACATGGCTATGCGAACGCTCCTCTCTGCCCTGACGCTGGCGGCGTGCGGCATCTTCTCACTCGCGGCATCTGGTGCCGAAAAGAAAGACCTGACGGTCGTCCCCGAGGCGTTCAAGGAAAAGGTGCCTCGGTCTCGCAACTGGACGCAGAGGACGAATCCGCTCTTCGCCCTGTCTGCCGAAGGCGTAGATGACATCCACCTCGCCTACGAGGGAGAATCCGCGCCGGTTCTGGTTCTTTCGAACAAGACGGATGAAGTCCTTTCGCTACGGGGAGCGGTCCGCGTCTCCGGTTTCGGCGGAACGTCCTTTTCGCTGGAGGCGTCGGGCGACCTCGCGCCGCACGGCTGCCGTCGACTGCCGATAGGGCGGACGCTCGTGAAGGGGCCGTGGCTCGCCGAGGCCGCGCTGGAGACCGAGACGGCCAAGGCCGTGGCCGAGACGCGCTTTGCCGTCGTCCGGCGGCGCATGGTCACGCCGCCTGCGGCGCCGGGCGTGTTCCGCGCCGGCTTCAACTACCACATGGCGCGGTATACGGACGCGGACAACGAGAAGTGCCTGAAGGCCCTCGTGCAGGCGGGGGCGAAGATCGTCCGGGCAAGTATCGGGGCTGGATTCATCTCTGTCCAACCGAAGGAGGGCGTCTTCAACTGGGGAAAGCCCGACCGCTATCTCGAACTCCTCGAGCTGCACGGCCTGGCGGTGAACACGATCATATACAACACGCCCAAGTGGGCGATGGACGATCGGCACCGCAACGCCGAGGACGTTCCGGCGCTGTGGGCCTCTCCGGCGCGCCCCGGGATCTACCGCAGCTTCTGCGAGAAGATAGCGGCGCGATACGGTACGCGCATCGCCTGGTATGAGGCGGGCAACGAGCTGGACCTCATCCGACCCGAACGGCTCTCGACCGACGAGGCGATCGCGATACAGCGCGAGGTGTACGAGGGCGTCAAGGCCGGCTGTCCTGCCGCGAAGGTGATTCCCAACGGGTGGGCGGTGGTCCATTCCGACGTCATTCCGCACCGGACGCAGCGGAACATGCAGGAGCGGCTGATGACGGAGGCTCGCGCCTTCTGCGACGCGCATACCGTCCACCAGCACGGCCCCTACCGCGAATATCGTCGCCGCCTCGCCGAGTTCTTCGCCTGGCGCAAGGCGCGCGGCATCGACGGCATGCACTGGTATTCGAACGAGACGGCCCAGACGGTGACGGGGGCCGGCGAGACGCGCGTGGCCGAGTGCGTCTGGCAGAAGATCCTCTTCGCCTGGGCCCACGGCAGCGTAGACTACATCTGGTACAACCTGCGGGCATCTGGTTTCGGCCCCTTCGACGGAGAGCAGGGCTACGGCGTGATGACGGGCGACTTCTACCCGCGCGCGACGTTTACGGCTTTTGCGGGTCTCACGTCGTGCTTCGAGGGGTTGCGTCCGCAGGAATGCGTCCACGAGGGGCCGAGCCGGGAGGTCTACAGGTTTGCGGGCGTGCGCGGCGGCCAGCCGGTACAGGTGCTTGTCGGCTGGGACCTGCGCGCGCAGACGAACGTGACGATTCGCGTCCGCACCGATGCGGCGCGCGCGTTTGCCGTCGATCTCTTCGACAACCGGCGTGCGCTTCCCGTGCAGGACGGGTGCGTGGTGCTGACGTTCGGTCCGACGCCCGCCGCCGTGCTTCTGGAGGACGTGACGTCTGCCATTCCCGACCCGAGTGACCTTGAACGCGGCGAGAAGCCGGGGATTCAGCTGATCGCCCTGGGATCGCAGCCCCACTGCTTCAGGCTGCACGACTACGATAGCGTCTTCGAGATGTACAAGGCCGATCCTCTGCATTTCGACCGCATCTGGAAGGGCTGGAACGACCTGATTGCGACGGTGCGGATCCGGCGCGACGCGGGGAGCCTGAAGATCGTCGCCGAGACGCGCGACGAGAAACTGGCGGCCGCCGACCGGCTCGTCATCATCGTCGACGGCGTCGAGACGCGTTTCCCGCTCGAGAAGCCCATCGAATCCGGCGGGCGGTACGTCGGGCAGATCGATTTTCCCAAGCCGGACGCGATCCTGGAGATCCGCATCGAGGACGACGACGGACAGGGCAAGGAAGGCTGGGTTACAACTGGACCATTCAAGGTGCACTAAGAAAGGAACGAAAAATGAGAACATTGTTTGGAACAATTCTCGCGGCGGCGGGAGTGGCGATGTGTGCGCAGGGCGCGGACATTGAAATCGACTTCGGAACGGCGACGGGGCCCGTCAAGCCCGTACACGCCGCCGGGCAGGGGCCGCTGCTCTTCGGGCCGGACTTCTCCATGTTCCGCTACCTGAAGGAGGCCGGCGTGCCGTACGTGCGCCTTCACGACGTCGGGGGCATGTTCGGCCAGAACCTGTGGGTGGACATCCCCAATATCTTCCGCGACTTCGACGCAGACGAAAACGATCCGAAGAGCTATGACTTCACGTACACGGACCTGTATCTCAAGGCCCTCGTGGACAACGGCGTGGAGCCGTACTTCCGCCTGGGCGTGACGATCGAGAACTACGCGCGGTCGATCGGCAAGGCGTACCGCATCTTCCCGCCGAAGGACTTCGCGAAGTGGGCGCGCATCTGCGAGCACGTGATCCGCCACTACACGGAAGGGTGGGCAGACGGCTACAAGTGGAAGATCACGTACTGGGAAATCTGGAACGAGGCGGACGACCTGACGGGCCAGCGCAATCCGATGTGGCGCGGCACGTGGAGGCAGTTCTGCGAGCTCTACGAGGTGACGTCCAAGCACCTGAAGGTGAAGTTCCCGCACATCAAGATCGGCGGCTACGGCAAGTGTTCCGCGCACAACGTGACGGCCAAGCTCAGGGGACGGCCGGTCTCCGCGGACGAAACGTACCGCAGTCGCTGCTTCGAGGAGTTCTGCGACTTCATCAAGGAACGGAAGTGTCCGCTGGATTTCTTCTCGTTCCACGGCTACATCACGCCGGACCTCGTGAAGCCGCACACGGACTACCACCGCGAGCTCCTGCGCAAGGCCGGCTACGGTGACGTGGAGCTGCACCTGAACGAATGGCTCTGCGGCGACCGGAAAGGCTACTTCTGGAAGCGGGCGTCGCTTGCGAGCGTGATCGCGGCGTTCATCGCTTCCTGCCAGCTGGAGGACGATCTCTGGATGGCCAACATCTACGACGCGCGGTGCGCCATCGGCAGGTACGCCCCGCTCTTCGATCCCGTCGAGAACAAGCCCGGCAAGGCGTTCTACGCGCTCAAGTACTTCAACGCGCTCTACCGCCTCGGCACGGCCGTGAAGTGCGAGGTCGCGGGCGGGCAGGGCAAGGACGGACTGTGGGTCGTGGCGGCGAAGGGCGAGAAGGGCGCGGCGGCGTTCGCCGTGAACGACTCGCCGCACGAGCGCACCGTCACGTTCGACCTGGGCGGACGCAAGCCGGTGTCCTGCCGCGTGGTGGACGGCGACCGCACCGACGAGGAGCTCGACATCCCCTACGACATTCCGTCCGAATGCACCCTGACCCCGCACTCGATCATGCTCGTCACGTTCGAGTGAGGGCAAGAAGGTGACGAGAATACTGCTCGGAACGGTTCCCGCGTCTCATCGCCGACCCGCTCGTCGAGCCGGCGTGAGAATTGGGAAAAGAGAAATACACATGAAAGCGACACGAAGAGAGTTTCTTCTAGGCGGTGCGGCGGCGGCCGCAACAAGCGCGGTATTCCCACGGTCGTGCGGGAGCGCGCCCCTCCCCGCTGACGCGCAGCCCGCATCCGTTCCCGTGCGGCGAAGCGAGGAGCTGGAGAGCGAACTGATCGCGAAGTGGGACAAGGCGTCGGAAGCGGTCGAGTCGGACGTCTACAAGCAGTACCTGCTTGACGGCGACACGCGCGGCTTCAAGGCGTTGCAGGCGAACGCGCTCGCGTTCGAGAAGGTGATGCGCGAAGTGAAGGCGACGGCCGTGACGGGCGACGTGCCCGCGATCTGGAGCGTGTACAACATGGGCTACATCGTGAAGACGCGCGAATCGCTCTTCTCGATCGACCTGAACCACCGGCGCGGGACGGAGTTCGCGCCGATGCTCGACTTCGCGCTCATCACGCACAACCACGGCGACCACTGGCGCAAGGACTTCTACGACGCGATGACGGGACAGGGCAAGATCGTGGCCTCGAACTTCCTCGACAACCCGCGCTTCAACGAAATGAAGGGCGACAGCGCGAAGGGCGTGGGGACGTACAAGATCAAGGACGTCGAGATCCGGACCTCCCTCATCGACCACAGCGACGCCGCGTGGGGAATCAACTTCACGATGGCGTTCGAGATCCGGATCGGCAACTGGCTCCTCTACCACACGGGCGACAGCGGACGCGGCACCGAGCCGAAGCTCGTCACGCCGTGGGGGCGTCCCGACCTGTGGCTCTTCTTCCCCGGATGCGGGATCAACACGGCCAACGCCGTGAAGAAGGTCAACGCCAAGCGCATCGTGTTCGGGCACCTGTGGGAGCTGGGGCACAAGACCAGGCACCGGGGACGGCTCGACGAGCCGCTGATCCGCCGCGCCCTCGCCGCCGCGCGTCCCATCGTGAAAGACACGTCCGTCGCTTTCTGGGGCGACCGGATCGTGTGATGCCGCGGTTCGTTTGGCATTTGACCGCGAAACGCCCGATCTGATATAATGTGCGCATTCCACCACAAAGGAGGTTAGAGCGTGAGACGGTTCAAGTTCACATTCAGGCAGGCTCTCGCATGCTGCGCGGCGTGCGTGTCCACGGCGTATGCCGAGACCATCACGGACCTGACGGACTACATCTACCTGAAGGCGGGCGATACGGCGGGCGGCATCATCTCGTTCGCCGCCGGCACCAGCTGGAGCGACGGGAATAAGCCGCACGGCGACGCGGACTACATCGTGCAGGGCGGCAAACAGCTCCGCACGGACAACGTTCCGGTCAACGGGGTGTTCGGCGGACGCTCGTTGTCGCTGGACAACGGCTACCTGAACCTGAAGGTGAGCAACGCGAAGTTCACGATCGACGACCTGCGCCTCTACAACGGCAGCCGCGTCTGGAACGGCAATTCCCAGAGCACGCAGACGATCATCGGGAAAACCACCGTCTTCGGGGATGAGGCGAATCCGCCGTTGATTGGATTGTCCGGCTCGGGACGCACTGTCGTCCTGACGGGCGAATTGATCGGCGGCGAGGACGCGGTGCTCAAGGTCGGCCAGAACCCCGGCGACGGCGTGCTCAGCGGCGGCAGTCCCAGCTACGCGTTCCTCAACCCCACGAACGAAAACGGCAACTGCGGCCGCTACCTCGGACGCTTTCTCTCCACGGACCGCCATGCGTACCTCGTGGTGACGGAGCTGGACGCGCTCGGCGACGGCGACACGCAGGCGCACGGTTCCGTGATCACGCTGACGAAGGGGGGCGGCTTCATGGGGCAGAATGGTCTGATCTTCACCAACGCGGCCTACTCGATCTCGATCAACGGGGTCGGCCGGCTCGGGTCGTATTCCAGCGGCGGCGAGCACACGTCGGATCTGCCGCTCGGCGGCTACAAGGCCGGATTGTACTTCGGCAATGGCGTCGAGATCAAGGGCACGACCGGGAACGACGTGCTCGAAATCTGGAACAGAGGTGGCGCGGTCGCGCTGAACGACGTGCATTTTTCAGGGATATCGAAGATTGATGTAGTGAGTGGCCCGATTCGCTTCCTCTCGGACTACAACTACCCGGACGTCCCCCTTTCCCTCACCAACAGCAGCCACACGGTCGCCGGCTGGTGCGAGAACATCGGCCCCGTCACGCTCGGCGCGAAGTGCCATCTCTCGCCGGGCGTCAACGCGAAAGTCGTCGGCACGCTCGGGATGGAGTCGCTGGACATGACGAACGGCGCCTACATCATCGCCTCGCTCTACCAGCAGGAGGACGGTTCCGTCACATCCGACCTCGTCCGCGTGAAGGGCAACCTGACGAAGGGCTCCGCCCCCATTGAGATCCAGTTTGACTGTTTCCCGTCCGGCACGAACGGCGTCGTCAAGGGGAAGTTGCTCACGGCGGCGAACCTCGGCACGGAGGGCGGACTCACGGCGGACGACTTCACCTGGCGCATTCAGGACGAGTGCTTCAACAACGCGGTCACGGGCGAGCTTTCCATCGAGCAGGACGCGGACGGCACGAACTATCTCTTCTTCACCCGCACGAGCGCCATGCCCGTGTTCCTGACGGGACAGGATACCGGTGCGAAACACTCCTTTGAGTCCGGGAACAACTGGGACAACCACGCCGCGCCGGACGCCGGGCACGACTACATCGTCCCGAACAACATGCTCCTGCGCTGTTACTCGACGATCCCGTTCAAGGGGCATTCTCTTTCCATTGCGAGTGGCGGCGACTTCTCGGTCTGCGGCATGGCGGCGACGGTCCCCGACCTCCGCGCCTATTCCGACGCGCGGCTTTCCACCCGCGTTGACAACGACGTGAACAAGCTTCTCGGACAACTGACCGTCTACGCCACGACGGAGAGCCCTGCCGAGTTCATGATCGAGAGCAACGGCGGCAAGGTCCGCCTGCTTACGCTGGGCGCGAGCCTCGTCGGCGGAAACGACGCGATGGTCCGCTTCCGCTGCTACAAGACGGGGCCTGCGGCTTCGAACACCTTCACCGGCGGCAAGTTCGTCATCAACGGCGACAACTCCGCCTACAAGGGCAAGATTGCAATCCATCAGGATAAAGTTCTGGCGGAGTTCGCGAACGAGACGGCGCTCGGCGGACCGGCCGACGCCTTCGCCGCCGACCGTCTGATCCTTTCCAGCAACGGCACGTTCTGCTGCAACTCCACGTACACGCTCTCCGACCCGACGCGCGGCATCACCTTCCTGCCTCCTGACAACCCTGCAAACTTCACTTACGGCGGAGGCACATTCCAAGTGACGGAGGGGAATACGCTGACGATCCAGAACGTGATTTCGGGAGATGGTTCGCTCCGCAAGACCGGCGAGGGGACGCTCGTGCTGGGCGCCGTCAACACGATCTCAGGCGTCATTCAGCTCAAGGAAGGCAAACTGGTTGCCCGCAACGCGCAGGCGCTTGGCACAGGACAAATCAAGCTCTTCGCGCCTGGCACGCTGCGCATCGAGACGGTTGACGGCGTGACGCTCGCACCCGCGTTGCCGTTCATTACGGATGAAGTTTCCGTGCTGAACGTCGAGCTCTCTGCCTTCGACGCGCCGGTTGCCGGAAAGATCGAGGCGAACGTCTTCACGTTGCCGAACGCGGAATCGTTCGACGTCTCCTCCGTCAACGTCGTCGCGCCCAACCTGGGCGGCAACTACAAGATCGAAGTCCAGACGAAGGAGACCGCGGCCGGCCTCGTGGTCTTTGCCACGGCGACGCCCAAGGGCCTCACCATCCTCTTCCGCTAGCGGATCGCGCCAGTTTCCCACATGCGCGCGGTGTACAGCAGTTCGATGCAAACGGTCGACACTACTTTACCAAGGCGCAGCAAGGGGTGAACACCCTCCATTCGCCGTCTGTGTCCGCCTACCCGACCTCCCGTTTCCGCCCCAACCGCCTCCACCACTTAGATTTCATACGCTCCGTAGAGGCCGCCGAACGCCCGCGCGCTTTCGGCGGCGCGCCGCGCCCGGTTCGCGATGCGCCGCTCGTGCGCCTCGATGACCTCGCGTTCGACCGGCTCGTACCGCGCCAGCCACGCCGAAAGCTCGCCCGACAAGCGTACCTCGAAAGGCTAAGTGCGCCAGAAAAGCTAAGCGCACATTGAATGGCTACGAGAGCCTCGAAAGGTCAAGCGAGCCTAAAACAGGTCTGAAGCGTGCAGGGGAAGAAGGCGGGGGTTGCGGGTGAATTGCGCAGATGCGTCCCGTGCGAAAATCAGTCTAGACTCGGTCTTGTGCCGCCGGACGGGATGTGTTAAACTACTTTCTATGATGAAAAAAATAACGATGAAAACTAAACGATGAAAAACTAAACGATGAAAAACTAAAAGATGAAAAACTAAAAGATGAAAACGAAACGATGAAAAAAGCAACGATGAAAAAAGCAACTCAAGTCGTATTTCTCGCGCTGGTGATTTCGGTCGCCCGTGCTTTCGCCGAAGACGCAGGTGCGTCGCAGCTTCAGCTGTCTCCCGTGAAGATTCCAACGTGCGCGCGGGCGCACGTGTGCAAGGATCTTCCATACGGCGGGCGGCAGGTTGGCCAAGGGGCCGTGCATCCGGACGTCGCGCAGACGTACGACCTCTACCTGCCCGGGAAAGTCGGCGAGATCGACCGGTCCGCGCCGTTCTTCCTCTTCGTGCACGGCGGCGCGTGGAAGCGCGGCAGCAAGGCCTCGCACGCCAAGCTTCTTGTCGAGATGGCCGAACAGGGGTTCGTGGCGGCGTCGATGAACTACTCGCTCTGCAACCCGAAGCGTGGAGGCGCGCACACGTTCGCGGACATGCTCGCGGACATCGACGCGATGGTCTCGCACCTCCCCAGCCTCGCGCAGGCGGCGGGAATCTCCATCCCGCGCATCGCGATCGGCGGCAGTTCGGCGGGCGGACACCTCTCGCTTCTCTATGCGTACGACGGGGCGAACCCGTCCGCCCTCAGCCTGGGCCTCAAGCACGCCGTTCCCGTCGCCTGCGTTTTCACCGACTGCGGGCCGAGCGACATCGCAAGCCCCGAGTTCATTGTGGCAGGATTGGACTGGCAGAAGGGCGATGTCAAGGGCTGGTACGGACTGCTCTGCGTCCTGGCGGGCGGACAGTACGGGAAGGACGATTTCCGCACGACTGTCGACCGTCTCGCGAAACACTCGCCGATCACGTTGCTGAACGAGAAGTGCCCGCCGACCATCTGCCTGTTCGGAACGACCGGAGAAGTCAAGACGAGCAAGACGTTCACGCGTGGGAAGAACGGAAAGCCGAAACCCTACACAGTGTTCTGGAAACTTGCCGGCTCGAAGGAAGCGCCGCCGGAGTCCGTCGGCATGGACGGCATCGTCGCCACGCAGAACTACGTGACGCTCACGAACGGCCTTACGAAGGCGGGCGTGCCGTTCGCCGCCCGGCTCGAGCCCTACCCGCACTGCCGGATACTCGAGCGCAAGCCCGAGACGCGTCCGTGGCTCTACGAGAACCTCAGGAAATACCTCAAGGCGAGCAAAGCCGACTGAACGCCGTCCGTGTGCCCTCAAGGGCGCGAATTGGGGTCATTCACCCGTTTTGACGTGCGGACGGCGGCCGCGACTTGCCAGGCCATGAAGGAGACGATCACGATCTTCTGCGTGGTCGGTACGGCGGGCGAGAAGGGAACGACCTTGAGCGCGTGGAGGAGGGTGGCGAGTCCGAAGAGGACTGCGCCCGGGAGGAGGCAGAACAGCGCGCGGCGTCCCGGAGGGGTGTTGGCCAGCGCGAGCCGGCGTTGTGTCCCGGCATGCTGACATTCTCGGGCACGCAGGCGATGAGGAGGAGTCCTCCCGCGCACACGGCCGCGCCCCAGCCAACAACTGAGCGGCGGCGCGGGGTCGTCGCATCGGCGCGGAAGTACGGCGCGAAGTAGAGCGTCGCCGCAGCGCCACAGGCCATGCCGAGCGTGAACAGGTAATGCGAAAGGGGGTAGAATGCGCCCTTGACATACGTGCGCCCGAGGTAGCTGAGCATGCGCATGAGGGGATTGTAGCCGCCACCGGGGCACAGAATCATCGCGGCGAGGAAGAACCCCGCGCACAGCGCGCCGCCTACGAGGACGACGGGCAGCGGGTTGCCGCCGCCGCAGCGGAAACGCGGTTCGCGGTCGCGCGCGAAGAGCGACACGGCCATGCAGATGAGCGCGAGGATGTAGACGGGGCCCGTGAGCTTGTGCCAGAAGGGGGCGTTGATCCAACCGCAGACTATGAACACGTCCGACAGCACGAGGCAGCCGATGCCGAGCGCGTAGAAGAGGCGCCGTGAGCCGACGGCTACCGCGAGCGAGACGGCTGAGACGGCGGTGTAGGCCGATGCGGCGAGGAGCGGCGGGAAGGGGACGCAGTACGCGGCGCGGGCGACGAGAAGCCCCATGACGGGCGGCACCACCACGGCGAGGGCGCGCCAGTCGGGGCGCCCGCCGTGCCGGTTCGCAGTCGCCCACAGGATGTGCGCGCACGAGAACGCGAGCACGCCGAACAGGAAGCCCGTCGTCCGCACGCCGCAGCGCATGAACACGAGCAAGCCGTCGCCGCAGAACGCGGCGACGAACCCGAGAGCCATGAGCAATGTACACTCTGTCGTTCTCTTTTCCATGTGCCGGCTATTAGTATACCACACGCGGCGCGGCTTGCCACGGCGAACCGGACATGGTAAAATACGGGCGTCAGCGAATTCAGAGGAAGTGAAACATGAAGATTCTCATTGTCGGAAGCGGCGGACGCGAACACGCGATCACATGGCGTCTCGCCCAGGACGAAGCGAAGCACGAGCTTTACTGTGCGCCCGGCAACGCCGGGACGGCCGCGCTCGCCACGAACCTCGCCATCGGCGCGGAGGACGTGGCGGCCGTCGCGGCGTGGGCGGAGGCGAACCGGCCCGACCTCGTGGTGGTGGGGCCGGAGGCGCCGCTCTGCAAGGGGCTCGTCGACGCGCTCGAGAAGATCGGCGTGAAGGCATTCGGTCCCGTGGCTGCAGGTGCGCGCATGGAGGGATCCAAGCGCTTCGCGAAGGAGGTCATGGACGCGGCGGGCGTGCCGACCGGCCGCGCGCGCACGTTTACGGACGCGGCGGCGGCGAAGGCCGCGCTCGCGGCGTACGGTCTTCCCGTCGTGATCAAGGCGGACGGCCTCGCCGCCGGGAAGGGCGTGGTGGTGGCCGAGACGACGGCGCAGGCCGAGGCGGCGATCGACGACATGCTCGTGGGGAACAAGTTCGGCGCGGCCGGCGCCGAAGTGCTCGTGGAGGAGTTCCTCCACGGCGAGGAGTGCTCGATCCTCGCGCTCGTCGACGGCGAACGCGCCGTGCTGCTGCCGAGCTCGCAGGACCACAAGCGCGTGTTCGACGGCGACAAGGGCCCGAACACCGGCGGCATGGGCGCCTACTCGCCCGCGCCCGTGGTGACGGACGCGATGCTCCCCGAGATCAAGGAGCGCATCATCCTTCCCGTCGTGCGCGAATTGAAGAAGCGCGGCATCACCTACCGCGGCGTGCTCTACGCGGGCCTCATGGTCACGCCGCCCGGCGGGAAGACCGCGCTCAGCGGCAGCGCCGTGAACGTGGTGGAGTTCAACGCCCGCTTCGGCGACCCCGAGACCGAGGCCGTGCTGCCGCGTCTCGGCGGCGATTTCGCGACGGCGCTCCTGCACTGCGCCGACGGCTGCCTCTCCGACGCCGACGTCGTGGTGAAGCCCGAGGCGGCGGCGACGGTGATCGTGGCGTCCGGCGGCTATCCGGGATCCTACGAGAAGGGCAAGGAGATCACGGGACTCGACGCCGCGGCGCAGGTGCCCGGCGCGACCGTGTTCCACTGCGGGACGAAGTCCGCGGACGGCAAGACC
>ONRL01000007.1 GCA_900320225.1 uncultured Lentisphaerota bacterium | reverse complement strand
CGCGAAGTCCCTCCACGCTGGATCGTCTGCCATCGTGACGCGGCCCTCCGCCACGCGGCGGACGAAGTCCACGATCTCATCCTCGGTGCAGGCGTGCGCCACATGCTCCTGAAGACGCTTCCCGAACGGCGTCAACTGCGCGTCAAGCGCGCCCGGCGCCTCCAGAAGGTAACACTGCGGATGCCCCGCATAGAAGTACTCGGCCATGAACGATCCACAGTCATGCACCATCGCGTCTGAATTGACGAACGTCTCAAAATAGTCGCCGCCCTGCTGGAACTCCACGTTGGGCTGGGCCTCCAGCGCCGCACGGTAGTCGTCCGCCTTCTGGCGGCCCCACCATTCATCCGTCTCAAGGCGGGGGAACAACAGCGGATGCGGCCGGAATACGAAACGCATGTCGGGGAAGATCGTCGGCAGACGCAGGAAGAAATCTGCGAATTTGAGGAAGGTGGAGATTGCCAAGATCTCGTCCTTGCCGCGTGCGAGCGTATGGTGCGGGCAGATGAGGACGGTTTTCACCCGGTCTCGCCGGCGGGAGATTCCGGCCATGCGGTCCATCTTGGGGTAACCGCAGGACCGCATGGTCTCCCTCAACAGCGGACGTGCGGACGCAAAAAGCTCGGCAATGACGTCATTGGAAACGAAAAGCCGCCAGAACAGGGCGGGCTGGTTCAGCGTCGCCATGCGGTAGACACTGGAATTGAAAATGCCGCCATACCCGTACGGCGTCCCCACGACAAGCGCGTACGCGCTGATCGGCAGCGCCGTGTAGCGGGCGCACGTCTGGTCGTCGTAGACGATCGACGTGAAGACGACGTCCGCCGTCCCCTCGAGCGGGCGTTCCTCGCGCGTGTCGGGATCGTACAGGCAGCGCACGGCACCGCCGTAACGCGCCACGAGCGTGTCCACCGTCTTCTTCAGCGTGTCCCGCAGGAATCGCTCGCCGCGGGTGACGCGCGGCACAACGGCGATAAAGCAGTCGTATGCCGGATCCTCCCTCATCCGCATGTAGACGGGCTCAAACGAGAACATCGACACGTCGCACACCACGAACGCCACGCGGATCTTCTCGCCCCGGGCCAATCGGGCGCGACATTCCTCCTCATGCCGGACATAGCGGCTGCGGACGACCGGCAGAGTCTTTTCCAGCCATTTGCGCGCGTGCCCTTCCAGCAATCTGCGGCGCAGGCTCCTGCGCAATCCCCTGATGGGGATCAGCGCCGTCAGAAGGCGGATAATGGTCTTCCCCAAGGACATGGCGACATCTCCCCCTCAGGCCAACCTGCGGATGCGATCGCGCAGGATCGTGGAGGAGATGCCCTCCGTGCGCGTCGTGCGCATCACGGTCTTGCCGTGCTCGGCACACCATGCCAGCGCAGCCTTCCATGCGGCATGTTCGCCATGGTCGGCCCCGAGGAGCAAGATGTCGAACGGGATGTCGCGGACCCCCTGGTCCACAGTCTGGTAGACAACCGCCTCGTCCACGTAGCGGCACTGCTGCACCATTTCCAGCCGTTCCTGAGTCGAATAGACGATCTCTGCGTCCGGCTTGAACTTCTTGATCCACTCCCCGTCGTGCACCGCCACGACCAGCTGGCAGTCCGGGCCGCCCAGCTCCTTGGCCTTGCGAAACAGTTCCTTGTGCCCGTAGTGCTTCATTTCTGGCTCTCTCGCATCTTGTCTTGAACGCGGCCTTGTGGGCCATGCGGGTATTATACCATAATTTCACGGCGCCTTGAAGCGCAATCCGTCGTCCCCGCACACGTCGCGCAGGGCGGCTTCCCAGCGGTCCAGAAATGCCTCGCGCGAATACGCGGACGCGAATTGGCGACGGGCGGCATCGCCCAACCGACGGCGCACTTCTGCGTCACGCATCAACCGCGCCAATCCGTCCGCGTAGGCCGCAACCGTCGACCCGCACAACATCCCCGTCTCGCCGTCGGCGATGATCTCTGCAACCGCCGGCGTCTCCGCGAGCCCAATCACCGGCTTGCGAAACGCCGCCGCGTCGACAACCGTCAACGGGAACCCCTCGTTGGCGGACGGAAACGCGACAAACGAACAAGAAGAATACGCCGCCGTCAGATCATCGCAGTACCCCGCGAACGCGACACGGTCCCCCAACCCCGCCGCCGCTACGCGCGCGCGAAGTTTCGCCTCGTACGAGGCCTTCCCCGTCCCGTACAGAACGACGCGCCACCCGGGGAAATCTCCCGCCACGCGTGCAAAAGAGTCAATCAGGAGAGCCTGCCGCTTATCGTCGTTCAAAGCTGCTGGGTAGATGATCGTCTGCCCGTCATCGGAAGAGGCGGCGCACGTCCCGAAACGGGAGGCGTTGCCAATTACGTAGACCTTCCCCGCGTATCCAACCTTGCGGCGCAGGACGCCCTCGTGCGAAGGCAGAAGCACCTGCACCGCATCCGCCAGCGCGATGGCCCGCCGAATGGCGCGGCATCTCCGCCACCGGCGAAGCCAATGCCGAAAGGGATAGAGTGGATGCGTGTGGAACTGGAGGATCGTCTTGACCGGCGGCCGGTTCCGCCCGCCGTCCGTCAGCGCCAGCATTTCGTTCGTTCCTGCGGCGATGCAGACGTCACATCCGGAAATGCGCCCCTGCACGTCAGGGTCCTCATCCGTAACCGCCACCACGTCGTGTCCGCGCGCGCGCAGGCCGTCGACGAGGAACTGCACGGCCACGTCCGCCCCGCGCCGGGCCGCAAAGGTGTCCTTGTAGACGGCGATCTTCATATCTTGTACTTCCCCCGCGTGGCCAGCAGATAGGCCTGCCACGTCTTCATGCCGCGCGGAATGATCTGGCGATGGATCCGGTAGGGGTCTGTCCCCACGGGACGCATCTTCTTGACCATCGCGGCGGCGAAGCGGTAGCCCGCCGCGACGACTTCCGACACGATGTCGTCGTTCTCGCCCCCGCAGGGATAGGCGAACGAGGCGATCGGGTGTCCGAGGACCGATTCAAGGTCGCGCTTGTTCGCGCGGATCTGTTCGCGCGCCTCGGCAAGATCCACGGACGTCAGAACGCAATGTCCTGACGTGTGCCCCCCGATCTCGACCAGACCGCTCGCGTCCATCTCGCGCAGCTGTTCGCGGGAGAGGAATCGCGGATCGTCAAACCGGCTCGTGACGAAACAGGTCGCCGGGACGCTGTGTCGCTTCAGAATAGGCAGCAGCTCTGCGTAGTTGTCGACGTAGCCGTCGTCGAACGTCAGGACGACGTCGCGCGGTCCCGGATCGGACGCCGCATCCGTGAACGTGCGGAACCTGTAGCCGCCTTTGAGCAGCCGGACAATCAACGCCTCCAGCTCGCGCGGCCGGATCGTGTTGTTGGGACAGGACGCATCCACCACTTCGTCGGAAACGGAATGGAGCATCAGGAACGACGGCACGCCGCGCGGCCAGCGCGGCCACCACCACGTACACGTGCAAAGGGCGTAGATCGCCAAAACAATGAGGATGAGGTCTGCGTAAATCATCGCGTGACCTTCCCCGCGTTGATGGCTTCGGGATCGCGTCCGTCAACGTCCGTCCCGCCACGTGCGCGAATCGTGTCGAGGCGCTTGCGCGCCTGATTGCGCCGCTTGCGCGACCGCCACGGTACGTGCGCCTGGATCATCAGGCTGACAGCATACAAGCCCAACTTCACGCGTACGCCCAACGGCGGGCGCGCCGTAAACGCGACGTCCGGCATCGCCGCCAGCTTGCGGCGCGCCTGCGCCACCGCGTCTGTCGTCGGCAGAAGCGTGAGCACAGCGTCAAGGGCCGCACGGTCGTCCCAGCACCCGCAGGGCGTGTTGTGGTTCACGCCGAACACGACGTAGAGGAACTTCGGGTGTGCGGCCACCCACGGATCCTCGCGGTAGTCGTTCCGGTCGATGGACATCTGGAAGTCAATCACCTTCAAATGCCCGTCGGCGCCGAGCAGGAAATTGTCGGTGTAGACGTCGCGATGGAGGATGCCCGTCTCCTTCAAGGCTTCCGCCAGTGCGAGGATGTCCGCCGCGAAGCCGTCCGCCTGTGCAGCCGTGACACCCTGCTCGAGCAATTCCGTCAGCGACGGACCAGACACCTTCTCGGTCACGACGAACGCCCGCCGCCCGTCGTCCGAAGTCCACACCGCGAGCGGCTCCGCCACGACCGACGGCGCAACGGCGTGAAGGCGCGATGCGAGACGGAACTCGTTGTTGATCGACCACGCGCACGTAGAGGAGCACTTGACGACGGCCGGGCGGCCGTGGAAGCGTCCCTCGAAGAAGACGTCGTTGATGTACTTGTTCTCAAGAAGCACGCGGCAGTCGGCAAGTCCCAGTCCAGGGCCCACATCGTCCATGACCAGCCGCCACCCCGCGCACGCCGGAATGTTCAGGCGGATGTCGTCGGGGATACCACGCGCCCACTCCTCCGCAGTATGGCCGGACAGGATGAAGATGTCGCGGGCGAACTCAGCCGCGTCCGTCGTCCCGTGGACGCGGTGCTTGCGCCCCGCCCATTCCCGGTAGCGCACCTTGAGGTCGTACATCAGCTCGTTAGCGATGTAGTATTTTTCGTCACGCGCCCACCGCGAGCCGTAGGTGGGGTTCAAGTTGCGCACCACGATCAGGAGGAAAGGTCCCCCGCCGCACTTGCGCACCTTGAGCGGCCCGTCCATCGGCTTCTTCCCGCCGTAAAAGGCCGGATACGCCTCCGCCGCGGGACCGGAGAAGGCGAGTTCCCATTTCCCGAGGATCTCAATGTCCTTCTGCTGTCCAAGGTCTTCGAGAATCCGTGCCTCGACGCGACGCGCCTTCTGCCAGAGAACGAAGAGATGAAGCTCGCTCGGCTGGCCGCTCATTCACGCTCCTCCTTCATGCGGAGCACGTACAGCCGCTCGTCATCCGCGTCGCCGCCGTCAGACACCATCACCAGCGTGCGGTCGCCGTTGTCCAGCTTCGGTCCAAGACACACGCCCTCATAGTTCGCCGAACCCGTGTCCGCGCCGAAGAGCAGTTTCTTGGCAATGGGGCGCTTGACGTCAAAGGGCAGGTCCCGGCCCGGCCGCACTGCGTAGAGGCGGGCCCGGTACGCGGGATCGACTCCCTTCCGGCTCAGCTCGCGTTCGAGAACGAGAAGCGTCCCGTCCTCCAGCACGCACAGGTCGGACACGCCCGAGCGCATGCGCTTCGTCTTCCCGCCGCCGATGGCATCCGTGAGATAGGCCCATTCCCCGTCATGCGCCCACGCCGCGCCGTTCTGCCGCCGGAACCTCGTCAGGCGCACGACCGTGCCCTTCTCCACGCTGGAGGCGTCACCGTCGCCCGAAAGGGCCTCTTCGTTCGCCGTCCAGAGGAACTCGCCGTTCGGTGACAGGGCCAACGCCTCCAATCCCCGGTTCCTGCGCCTTTTCCGATGGTGATCGGGAAGATGCACCTCCGCCACGAGCTTTCCCGTCTCCGGATTGATTTCGCCGATCGCATGCGTCTTCTCGTCAGTCACGAACACGGTACGGCGCTGTGCGTCCCAGACGATGCCCTCGTTGTCCCCGCCCACGCGCACGTTCCGTCCCATCACGCAGTTCGTGATCACGCCGGTCGCCCGGTCGATGCCGATCTGCATCGGCCAAATGCCGCTGCCGTCGTCGCTGACGGCGTAGTAGCTATCGCCCTCCACGTGCGTGATGCCGCTCAGCTCCTCGGGCACGCGGGGACGAACGAACTCGCCGATCGGGGAGATCTGCGGCAAACCCCGCATGTCCATCTTCGCCTCCCACGGCGCCGCGGGCCAGAGCGCCCACGCCGCTGCAGCAATTCCGGCGCACGCGACGGCAATCGCCGCCGCGCGCCTGAACACGCCCCACCGCTGCCAAGGCGCCACGCCGGCCGCCGCGAATTCGACCGCCATGCGGTCGACGCCGCACGCGAGGCATGCACTCACGCGGTGGTGTCCCTGCCGCAGCGAATCCGCAAGTCCGCCTGTGCGGCAGAGCATCACCACAATGGGCTTGTCGTCGCGGTAGCCGTCCCGATTCAGGCTTTCCAGGAGCTTGGCCATCCTGTCCAGGCTCTGAGCCTGGTTCTGACCAGCCCGCACATGCGGATTGTCCGTCGTACGAATGGCCCGCTCGAGTTTCATGCTCCGCACGGCTCTCGCCGAGATGTGGTAGACATGCGTGCCGTGGTAACGGTAGCGGTTCCGGAACACCCGTATGAGGGTGCCGAACAGGTTCCACCGTGCAACGGAAGGGACAAACACAACGCGCACGTCCACCGTGCCGCCCGCCTGCCGCGCGATCTCGTCCCGTCCGCGCACCAGCGAATCGGGATGGCCCGTGCGGATGAGGAGGACGACACGGTCGGACGGCAACTCGCCTGCGGGGATTGGCTCTCCCGCATAGTCCGGCACATCGTCGAAATCCGCCGCTTCCAGCGGATAGACGTGTGATGACCAACCGAGGTGCATTGCTACAGGCGCGCAAAATCCCAGGCGCCGCGCTTCGGCGCCTTGAGGAATGCGTTCGCCGCCGTGTTGTTCGAGAAACACATCTTCTTCGCGTCGAAGGCGAGCGCCTCGCCCGGATACCGGAGTGCCACGCAGCCGATCAGGAGTGCCTCGGTGAGCGGTGCCGCATAGGAGAGTTTCGAGCCGCACTTCTCAAGGTCGTTCGCGAGGCAGGCCTCCACGAATTCGCGGTAGTGGCTGTACTTGGAAGCCGCGTCGCCCTTCGCGATCGCGGCGGCAACCGCCGCCTTGTCGCCGGCAATGCAAACGGGATGCGCCGCATGGGAGCCGCCGATCGTTGTCGCCTTGGTGCCCACGATGATGAGCCCGTTACCCGGCACGAGCGGATCGACCTTCGCGGGCGGCGTGTAGGGCTTGCCTGCCTTCTTGGCCTTCTTCGCCTTCCGAGCCTCCTCCGCCGCGGCATAGTCGGCCGCGTACGCCTCAAGGCCGGCGATGGACTTCATGTCGGGCTTGATTCCGCCGTCCGTCCACACGAGCTTGATGCCGTTCGGAATCCATTGATTCGCGGCAAAATCCATCTCGATGCGCGACTTCTTCGGATAGGCCACCCCCACGGGTCCTTCGCCGAAGGTGTCGGCCTGGACCTTCGTGGGCAGGCCCAGCGCGAACGTCCAGAACGCCGGGTCGGCATTGTGCACCGCCATGTCGCCGATCGCACCGCAGCCGTAATCCCACCAGCCGCGCCACTTAAAGCGGTGGTAGGCGCTCGAGTAGCCGTGGTCCGCGCTCGGACCGCACCAGCAGTCCCAGGAGTCCGGCGCGAAGTGCGACGGAACCGGCTCGGGCTTCGCGTATTCCTTCATGCCCTGCGGCCAGATGGGACGGTCGCTCCAGCTGTAGATCTCCTTGATCTCACCCCACACGCCCGCGTCGCGCAGCGCCTTGTAGCGCCACACGCCCGGGTGCCCCTGGTTGCCCATCTGCACCACGCGCCGCGTGCGGAGAGAGGTCTTCAGCATCAGCTCGCACTCCTCCACGGTGCGCGCGAGCGGCTTCTGCACGTACACGTGCTTGCCGGCGTTCATGCAGTCGATGGAGATGTAGGCGTGCGTGTGGTCGGGCGTGCCCACCTGCACCGCCTCGAACTTGTCGCCCATCGCCTTCAGCATCTTGCGGTAGTCGGTGAACTTCGGGATGCCGGGATGCTTCTTCTCCCAGTAGTCGAACATCGAGGGGTCGATGTCGCAGATCGCCACGAGGTCGCACCCCGCGCTGATGAGGCTCTCCGTCGCCCCGCGGCCCATGCCGCCGCAGCCGATGGCCGCGATCTTGAGCTTGCGCCCCGCGATTTTTCCCTTGAACGCGTCCTGCGGCGCAAGGTCAACTCCGAACGCGCCGAGCGAGAGCCCGAACGCCCCGATTCCCGTCATGAACGAGCGCCGCGTGGGCGCAAACTGCATCGTTTTCATCTTTGGTGTTCCTTTCGGCCGCCAATTATACCATAAATTCCTCCGTCCTAAGATTCTAAGCCTGCGTTTTCTGTCGAGGCAATTGCAAAACCGTGCATGTACGGTGTGGCAAGGCTGGCTCTTGAAACAGCAAGCGTACTACAACAAGACTTGCTGTTGTACGCTTGCTGTCTTACGCCGCGTAGACCGCACGCTGGAGGGTGGCGAAGCCAGTGCGGATCTCGGCGAGATTACCAAGCGTACTGCGGGCGTCGTCAATGGTGTGGTACTTCGTGACGATGAGCTGCGAGAGCGCGTCGTCGCGCGTGAACACGTCGACGCCCTCCTGCACGTAGTTGTCGAGCACGAACGTGTAGAAGCCCTTCGCATGCTCATCCGTGACCCAGTGCGAAAGCCCCTTCCTCGCCGCGCCCGCGCGCGCGACGCGCTTCTGCATGGGCACCTCGAACGCCACGTACTCCAGCACGTCGAGCAGGTCGCAGTCCTCGGAGTCCATCAGCTTCTGCAGTTCCTTCAGCCGATCCATCTCAAATCCGTTCTCGGCCAGCTTCGCGAGCAGCTCCCGACGCGTCGTCTGCTCGCTCCACGCCTGGCGCAGCTCCTCCGCCGAGCCGACGAGCCCCGTCACTTTCGCGAACACCTTCTTCACGAACGCCTCCACGGGAACCATCTTCCCGTCATACATGATGAGGCTCTCCCACGCGGTGTTCACCTGTACCTTACGGTCCTTCCCGAGGCGGATGACGATCGTCTTCTCCATTTTCTCGCACGTGCAGGGAAGATTGCCGCAGATCGGGCACGCCTTCGGGCCGTCGCCCCCTTCGCCGCCGCCCCGGCCCTTCCCGCCGCGTGTGCATACGCACGGGTCGCACCCGCATTTCGGACACACGGGCGGGCCGTCCCACGCCGGGTCGTCGAACTTGTCGCTCGCGCCCACGAAATCGTAGATGGTGAAGTAGTACTTCTCGTCGAAGAGACGCGTTCCGCGCCCGACGATCTGCTTGAACTCGACCATCGAGTTGACGGGCCTCATCAGCACGATGTTCCGCACGTTCCGCGCGTCGACGCCCGTCGAGAGCTTCTGCGACGTGGTGAGGACGACCGGTAACTGCTTCTCGTTGTTCTGGAACTCGCGCAGGAAGCGCTCCCCCTCCTCGCCGTCGTTCGCCGTCACGCGGCGACAGTAGTCGGGCGTCTTCTCCGCGAGCTTCTGGAACTTGTTGACCATGGACATGATCTCCATGGCGTGCGGCTGGTTGTAGCAGAAGATGATGGTCTTGTCCATCGGGTTGATCTTGTCCAACAGCTCCCGCACGCGCTCCTCGTCGCGCTCGCGGATGCGGATGCGCCCCCGGTAGAAGTCCCGCTCCTCGTAGGTCTTCTCCTTGTCCAGCTCCTCTTCGCCGGAAACGACGGTATCGCAGTCGTCGTATTCGTAGTCGTCGATCGTGCAGGTCGCCTTCTGGACGCGGAACGGCGTGAGGAAGCCGTCCTCAATCCCTTGCAGAAGCGAATACTCGTAGACCGGCCTCCCGAAGTAGCGGTAGGTATCGGCGTTGACGTCGCGCTTGGGCGTGGCGGTCATGCCGAGCTGGTACGCGGGCTCGAAGTATTCGAGGATCTGACGCCACGTGCTTTCGTCCTTCGCGCCGCCCCGATGGCATTCGTCGATGATGATGAAGTCGAAGAAGTCGGGCGCGTACTGTCGGTAGAATTCCCGGCCCGGCTCGCCCTGCATGAGCGTCTCGTAGATCGTGAAGAAAACGGTCGCGTTCGTGGGCACCTTGTCGTCGCGCCTGTGGATCGCCTTGGGCGTGACGCGGGCGAGCGCGTGCTCGTCGAACCCGCTGAAGTCGATCAGCCCCTGGTTGGCGAGGATGTTGCGGTCGGTGATGAAGAGGATGCGCGGCGTCCGCGCGCCCGGACGTCCGTCGCCCGCCGCCGCCTGGAGGTTCCACCTCGCCTTGAAGAGCTTCCACGCGATCTGGAACGCGATGAACGTCTTGCCCGTGCCGGTGGCGAGCGTGAGGAGGATGCGCCGCTGCCGCGCCGCGATGGCATCGGTCACGCGGTTGACCGCCAGCTCCTGGTAGTAGCGCGGCCTTTTTACCGCGTCGAACCAGAGCGGCACGAGGGAAAACGCCTCGACCCATCCCTCGCCGCCGCCGAGCCCCATGAACGACCACAGTTCCTGCGGCGCCGGGAATTCGGACACGGGATTCGCCCCGCCCGTCGCGAGGTCGATCTCGAGGATCTCGCGTCCGTTCGTCGCATACGCCACCTGCACGCCCAGCATGCGCCCGTACTTGAGCGCCTGCTCGTAGCCCTCGATCGCCTGATGCTCGTCGCCCTTCGCCTCGACCACCACGAGCCGCCGCCCGCGATAGGAGAGGATGTAGTCGGCGCGGAGCGGCTTGCCGCGCACCTTCCCCACGCGCCCCGGCGCGACGGTCTGCTCCACCAGCACCTGGCAGTCGTTCTCCTCCGTCCATCCCGCCGCCCGTATCGCGGGATCGATCAGGTTCAGCCTCGTCTGCGCTTCGTTCATAGTCTCCCCTCAAATGCCTCACGCAAGATCGCCTGCCGCATCTCCGCGCAGTCGGCGATCTGCCGCGCGTAGTTCTGCTGGAGGGTTTCGATTTGTCTCCGTAAGCTAGTAACATAGTTTACGATCTTTTTCTGCTCTACGATTGTTGGCATCTGTACAACAGTATTCTTTGCCATAATAATCGTATATGTGCCAACAGTCGTTCCTGCATTGGCGAGCACCTGCTTTCGCACAGGGGATGTTGAAAATGCTAGTGAAATGAATTTCGAATCCACATCATTAGAGCATTTCTTTAACCAAATAATATTCCCATCCTTGAAATAAAACTTATCGTCTTCTTTTACGACATAGCAAACACCCAGCGTTCCTACGCCAGTAATCATAATATCACCGGCTTTCGGTATGCCATATTTCTGGGCATATGTTTCATACATCTCTTCGCTTACAAAAAGTTCATTTTTAACAAACCCATTCGCAGCCAATTTTACTATTTCACGCGCTCTATAGAATGGAACGCCAGCGGTTTTCCATTCAGATTTAAACACTCGTTTACTTGATGTTATCTCATACACCTCCCCCAGCCGCTTCTCTACCCACCCCTTCTTCGGGCGCATGGCCTCGTCAAGCGCGGATTGGAATAGCTCCTTCGCGTTCGCAAGGTTCTTCTCGGCGTTGGCCTTCAGCCTGTCGATCTTCTCAAACGCCGCGTCGATCTTCGCCACAATCCGCTTCTGCTCGGCAACTGTCTCAGGATAATGCACTTTCACGCGTGCTACCAATTCACGGTTTAAGTTTCTAACCGTACTTCCTCTGGCCAAATCATTAAACTGGAATTGAACACTCGGTGATTGTAGCAGATAGAACAAGAAATCTTGGTCAAAAGTGCCTTCATATTTTTTGATGACTAACCAACCATCGTGAATACACCCGTTTATCTTCAAAATATATGGGCGTCCAAAACTCATGGAATTTGAAATCAAAAAATCACCGCGTTCAACATAGCGTGAATACTGAACTCCTGACGGCTTAATCTTCTCGGCACAGCTCGAAATGTATTTCCCTCCTAAATCTGTATCACCAATTTTAATCCAATTTATGCCATTTGGTTCATTAGTGATAAAGCTTTTTATTGGCCTTGGCGAACCTCCGCGAAATATCTCGCACACCTCGCCCAGTTTCTTTGTGGTCCAGCCGCTCATTTCCACATCTCCTCATCGATGACGTGCTGCTCTGCGATGGCCTTGCGAACGAAGTCGGCCTCCTCTTTAGGTACGCTGCCAATAACCGAATCCAGCCGCGGGCGCAGGGCCTCGCGGACCTTGGAATCGATATCTTTGAGCACCATGCCGTTGTATTTGATTTCCGCCCGCCCCTCGCCGGCGATCAACTGCGCGATGCGGTTCAGCACAAGCGACGATTCGCGCGTGGGTGGCTTTTCGCCGGGCACATACGGCCAGGCTGCTGGCGCGAGCATGAGCAGATTGCCCTTGGCACACTGATCGAAGAGCGCGCCGTTGGGCTTCTCGAACTTCGAGAAGCCCTTGTTGCACAACGCGATCACGCGCATGCCGGCGAGATGGGCGCGGCGGGCGATTTCGCGCTCGCCGTGCGAAATGCACGGGCTGATCAGCGCCGCGCCGTTTTTGGCGCAGCGCAGGGCATCCTCGCACTTTGCCTCGAAAGCGGGCGAGGCGTATTCCACCAGCGGCTCGCCGGCGGCATTGCGCAGGATCTTCCATCCGCCGGTCGGGAGGCGCACGCGCTGGTATCTGAAATCGCTGCGCGAGCACTGCACCTGCAGAATCACCGGCCACCGCAGAAGCGCGGCATTGCCAATGGCAGAAAAGTGGGCTCGGAAAGACTTCGCCGTTTCCGGCGAAGAGCAGAACCGCGCCGTTTCCGCCGAAGCACTGATCGGCCCGTTTCCGGGCTGGCGCAAATCATGCTCGGGAAAGAGCTGAAGTTGCTCTGGCCGAGCTGCGGCCCGCTTCTGCGCCTGCTCGGATATGGCCCGGTTCTGCGCCTGCCCGGATACGGGCCGGTTCTGCGCCTGCTCGGAAACGAGCAGGTCAATCGTCAAATCCGCCACGTGCCTAAAAAGCCCGGGGTTGGCCCTTTTTTCGGCAAGGCGGCGCGGATTATCGCGGATGTAATCGGCCATGCGCTTGAGTTGCCCTTCGCGGAAAAGGATATTATCCACATATCCTTCTTCCCATCCAACTTCCCGGCAGCCGGTTTTGAAGCCCCGCACCACATCGCCTAAGGTTTTCGGTCGCCCGCTGCTGGAAAGCAAGGCCCCTTTCACGAAAAGCAAGCCGTGGAAGTGATCGGGCATCACCTGGCATTCAAGCAATTCAACCATCAGCCAGAATTCGGGGATGCGCCGCCAGCATGATAGCACCTTCTCGCCCAAGGGCGTGAGGGGCATATATACCTTCGGCGTTTCCGCCGAAGCGCATGGTAACTTCGCCGTTTCCGCCGAAGCGCAGAACCGCGCCGAAGCGCTGCGCCGCCCGTTGCCGGGCCTGTTCTGCGCCTGCCCGGAAACGGGCAGGTTCTGCTCCTGCGCCTCGGCGGAAACGTCGAGGAATCGTGGCCATTCAGCCATCACCGGGCGGCCGCGCTCTTTCAAGTTGATGGTGATCATGTAGATCGCCCGCCCGCCGTAATCCCAATCGCGGCACCGGCGACCCATGTGGTGAATGATATCTCGCCTTACCTCTTCGGCCATGCCATCACCCCAGCGCTTTCAGGATGTCGGCGAGAAGCGCTGCATTCGACTTGTCGAGCTTGGCCATCTCCGCCGCGATTTCCCTTGGCGCGCGCATCACTTTCTCTTCCTTCGCATTTGGGTTGCGCACGGTGAGGTCGAGCGTATCGGGGTCGAGGTCGGCGATGTTGACCGTCCATGAGTTCGCGCTATCGCATTTCTTCTTGAAGAGCGTGCGGAATTCGGCCAGGTCATCTTCGGTGAGCGGGTTGGTCTTGCCGAGCGTGCGGTCGAGGTTGAGCTGGTAGAACCAGGTCTTCTTCGTGGGGCGGCCCTTCTCGAAGAAAAGCACCACCGTTTTCACGCCCGCCGTGAAAACCTTCTGCGGCAAATCAAGCACGGCGAAGAGGTTGCAGTCGGAAAGCAGCATCTTGCGAAGCGCGGTCGCATCGCCGTTCGAGAGGAAGGTATTCTTGATCACCACGCCCGCGCGACCGCCCGGCTTGAGCATGCGGATGAAATGCTCAAGAAACATATAGGCCGTCTCGCCCGTCTTGATCGTGAAGTTCTCCTTGATCTCGCCGCGCTCGGAGTTCGAGCCGAATGGCGGATTGGCGAGGATGAGATCGACCTGCTGCGACGGCTGGATGTTGGCAAGGTTCTCGGCGAGGGTATTCGCGAGGAGGATGTTCGGCGCCTCCACGCCGTGGAGGATCATGTTCATCGTGCCGATGATGAAGGGAAGCGCCTTCTTCTCCTTGCCGAAGAGCATTTTCTTCTGCAAGGTCTCGCGGTCCTTCGCCGTCCTGCAGAGTTTGATGAGATAGGCGAACGCCTCGCAAAGGAAGCCCGCCGAGCCGCATGCGCCGTCGTAGATGCGCTCGCCGATCTTCGGCTCCAGCACGGCGATGATCGAGCGGATGAGCGGACGCGGGGTGTAGTATTCGCCGCCGTTCCGGCCCGCGTTGCCCATGCGGCTGATGCGGATTTCGTAGAGCGAGCTCATCTCGTGCTGGTCTTCGCTCGACTGGAAGCGGAGGTTGTCCACCTCGTCGAATACGTCGCGCATCACGTAGCCGCTCGTGAGCTTGCACTGGATGCCGCTGAAGATTTCACCGATCTTGTACTGGAGGGTATCGGGCGAGGCCTCGGATGTCTTGAACGCGCGGAGGTATGGGAAAAGCTCGCCGCGCACGAATCCGAGGAGGTCGTCGCCCGTGAGCGTCTTCGACAGGTCCTTCTCACCGTTCTTCTTCGGCACGGCCCACGTGCTCCAGCGGAATTTCCGCTCGATGATGGGCTTGTAGGTGCGCCCGTCGAGCTCCGCCGCGGCCGCACGGCTCTGCTCGAGGTCATCGAGGTATTTGAGAAAGAGGATCCAGCTCGACTGCTCCACGTAGTCGAGCTCGCTTCCGCATCCAGCGTCCTTCCAGAGCGTATCGTCAATCCGCTTGTAGATCTGGTCGTACATCGTTTCTTTTTAGCGGAAGAAGAGGACCGTGCCGGATGTGGCGTTCAGCCAGATGCTCTTGCCGTCGTCGCCGTAGGTGAACTTCGCGCCACGGATGGGTGCGCCCTCGGCGTCGACGGCCGTCCAGCCCGAGAGGTCGGACGGACCGTTCAGCGCGGTCTCCGCCGCGAACAGCCGCACCCGGCGCGTGAGCTTCGTGCCCGCGACGAGCGGGGACGCCGTGACCGTGAGGCTCGCGGGCACCGTCACCGAACCAGACGACGCGAGCGCGCCGCACGAACCGTCGGACGCGTAGCGCATCGTGACCGCCGCGCCGGCGGCAACCACAACGTTGCTGCCCGCCGCGAGCGTGCCGGCCGAGTTGTCCGTGCCGAGGAGGAGCGTCGCGCCCGAGGCGACGCCGATCAAGCCGCCTGCGGAGCCGACGCCGCCGAACGACGCGCCGGGGGCAACCGCCACAGGTCCCGTCGTGGCCGTCGCATTGTCCAGCACGAGCGCGCCCTCGGCCACGGCCCACGCGCCGCTCGCCGTGCCTGCGCCCGTCAGCGTCCACGTGCCCGCGCCCGTCTTGCGCAGCTCGCCGTTGCCGGAGATCGCACCGGAGTAGGTTAAGTTCGCGTCGACGTTGACGACGCGCACGTGCTCCGCCACCTCCTCGTTGCTGAAGGCGTAGAGGTGGAAGCCGTCCTTGGCCACGTCGGCATTCCACGACAGCGTAAACGACGTGCCCGTGGGCGTGTAGCGCAGGGCGATGAAGTCGTCGGACGTGGTATTGGCGTCTTCGTTGAAGTGGTAGCTCTTGCTTCCCGTGCCGTCATTGTAGGTGAAGGTGATGTTGCGTGTCCCGGGAATCGTCCACGGCCGCACGTAGAGACGCAGCTCGTATGTCGCGCCGGCGGTGAGGTTGCTGAGGGACAGCGCGTTGTTCGACGCATACTGGAACCTGTTGAAGAACCGCCACATCGCGTTCGTGTTGGAAATGTGGATGGGCGCGTTTCTGGTGGCGTTGTCGTCGAGAAGCTGTGTCTGCGGCAATCCCGTCAGGGCCCCGCCGTGATGGTGGTCGGTATGGATCGTGGTGGCACCGGAGTTGTCCACGATGCAGCTGATCGGCACGCCGTTCACCAGCAGGATGGTGTCTGCCTTGTGGCCGGGATTGAAGAAATGCGTGTACTTCTTGAACGGTGCGATGCCGCTGTCCGCATCGCCGGAGATGTTCACGCGGCGCGGCCACTCGGGCGCGGCGAACGTGCCGTCCGCCTGCAGCGCGCCCCATGGGTCGTTGTCGCCGAGGCCGAGGTGGAGCGTGCCCGCGCCGGAGAGCCCGTCGACCCGCGCGGAGCCCTGCAGCTCGACCGCCGCGCCGCTCGCCACCGTCACGCCTGTCGTCACCGTGGCGCCGGACTCCAGCACGAGGCGTCCCGCGTTCACGGCGAACGGGGCGGGGAGCGCGATGTCGCCGCCGAGCACCTGCGTGCCCGCGCCGTCGAGCGAGAGCGGAACCGTGCCGGAGACGCCGCCCGTCAGGCGCGCCGTCTCGCCGGCCGCCGGCACGAGCGAGACCGCCGACGCGCCCGGCGCGTCGCCCAGCAGCTCGTTGGAGAAGCCGTACGTGTGGCACGAGTTGCTCCCGTCGTAGCTGACGATCCTGAACGTCACCGTTCCATCGGCCCCCGCCACATAGCGGCAGCCGATGGCGGAGTTGCCGCTCCGCCCCGCGCCCTTGGCCGCGTCGTAGTCGGCATTCCAGTCCTGGCGGCCGATTTCCTCCCCGTTGCCGCGGGTGAAGTACGCGGTGAAGTTGCGCCTGAAGTCGCTGGAGAAGTTGCGGAAATAGAGGCGCAGGTCGTAGCGCTTCCCGGGCGTGAGGCCGGAGAGCGTGATGGTGAAGTCTGGGCTGCCGTGGTGGAAGCGGTAGACCAGGCGTCCGAAGCCAGTTTCCGTCGTTCCGCCGTCCCCCCCCCAGTTATTCGCCCATGCTTTTCCGGAGTGCGTCCAGACGCCCGTGTTGTCGACCGTCACGCCGTTGATCACCGCCGCCTGGCTTCCCTCCGGGAAGTTCACGAGGTGCGTGTAGGTCTTGTTCGTGGAAAAGCCGCTGTCCGCGTCGCCGGTGATGAGCGGGACCGTGTACACGCCGTTGCCGAACGCGGCCTTGCCGTCGCCGGAGAGATTGCGGATCGTGCCGCCGGAAATGCGCACGGTGCCGTCGCCCGTCGTGCGCACCATGTCGAAGGCATCGTTGCCGGCAAGCACGAGCTCGCCACCGCTCACGGCCACGCCGCCGCTCGCGTGACTGGCGGTCAGGATGCCGCCGCCGGTCTTCTGCACGAGGCCGCCGTTCGCCGCCGCGAACGTGCCCGCGAAGCCGGAGTCGAAACCGGAATCCACGCCCGTCCCCACGGTCGTCACCGTTCCCGCGTCCGCCGCCACGACGCCCTTCCCCGCGGCCTTCGCCGCGCCGGCGTCCGGCGTCAGCCACGCGCCCGGCAGCAGCTTGTAGGCGCTCTCGCTCGGCTGCTTCACGTAGAGGTCGGCGTAGGCGTCGCCCGTGATCTCGAACAGCCCGAAGTAGAAGGTGTGGATGCCGGCCGTGAGGTAACAGCCGCCGTAGTTCGCCTTGCCGACGCGCGTCGAGGACAGCACCTTGCAGTCGTCGATCATGAGGATAATCTGGTCGTCGGCCACGACGTAGAAACTGTAGAGGCCCGTCTCGGGGACGATCAGATTGGCCGTATAGACCGCCGCCCAGCGGTCCTGCGACTTGAAGTTCGAGGCGAACGGGTTTTCCTTCGTGTCGCCGATGGAGAACGCCGTGGCGAGCGGCTGGTGGAACTGTCCGCGGAACGTCATCTTGGCCAGCATCGCCTCGTAGTCCTGCCGTGAATAGACCTGGCCGACGAACGAGTCCTGGTTGGCGGCCGTGTAGTACCCGTAGTAGCGGCCCGTCAGGCCGTGGTTGAAGCCGGAGGACGTGAGCGTGGCGCCCTCCGCCAGCCAGGTCTCGCCCGGCAGGAGCGCCGAGCCCACCGCGAGCGTGCCCGCCTTGACGACGGTTCCGCCCGCATGGGTGAACGACGGGCCGTTCAGCGTGAGCGTCGTGTCCCCGTCCTTGACCAGCGCGCCCGTTCCACTGACCGTGCCGCCGAAAGTGGAGGCACCGCCGCCGAGCGTGAGCGTGTCGTTCACGACGATCTCCGCCGTCGCGTCCGCGCCCGCGAGCCGATCAAGGACGACGGGCGTCGCCGTCGCCAGCTTGCCGTTCGTGCCGAGCGTGGCCGTGCCGGTAATGTCCACTCCGCTCTCGACCGTGAGCGTCGCGCCGGTCACCGTGACGTTGCCGTCCAGCGTCATGCCCTCGGCGAGCGTCGCCTGCCCGCGCTCGACCGCCAGGCTGCCCGTCACGTCTCCCGCGAAACGCACGCGGCCCTCCTCCGTGCTCTGCACGGAAATCGGCGTCGCGGCGAGGTTCGTCACGGCGGACTGGATCACGTGGTCGCCGGCCGATGCGAGAATGAACGGCGCGTCGCCGCCAAGGCGCAGGGGTTCGCCCGCGACGGTGTAGCCGTTCGCGTTGTAAAGCGTCAAGGCGTTCACCGTGACGGGATCGGCGAGCGTCACCGTGGCGGCGGCCTGCGGGGCGGGTCCGAGGACGGCCTGCGCCGTCGCGCCGTCTGGCGCCGCCGGGTGGTCCCAGTTGGACGCTTCGCCCCACGTGCCACCCGCCGGGGCGGTCCACGTATAGACGGGATTGTCGGCCGCCGTCGTGACGGTGAGCGTGATCGCGCCGTGGCCGTCGTCCGCGATCGCGTAGCCGTAGCCGGGCACCTTGCAGCTCTCGGCGACCGTGAGCGACGAGACGTCGCCCGAAAGCGTGCCGTAGCGGAGCAGCGTGTAGGTGCCGGGCTGCGCGAACGTCCGCGCGTTCACGTCGTCCCAGAGCGTGACCTCCGTCGCGCCGAGGACGAGGTTCGTGGCGGACACGCTGTCGTGGCCCGCCGCGTCGAAGCTGACCTGCCAGCCGCCGGAAAGCGTGAGAGTGCCAATGGAGACGGGAAGCGAACGGCGGAAGCCGACCTCGAACATCCGGTCCGACGTCAGCGTCATCCCGGCGGGATAGTTCGTCGCGTTCAGGATCGCGCGAACGTTGCCCGAACGCGTGATCGTGGCGGCGGGGACGCCGTCCAACTCCACGTTCGTGAGCATCACGTTCACCTCGGCCACGTCGCCCGTCGGCCCGCCGAGCGTCAAGTCGCTGCGCCGGAGAACGACCGTGCCCATCTGGTAGACGCCGTTGCTGATCGCGCTGAGGACGACCTGTTCGGGATAGGGCGTGGCGATGTATGTGCGAGTGGAACAGGTGTGGGCGGTCCCGCAGCCGATGCCGACAGTCGCGTCCGACGGCGTCTGCTCGTCGCCCAGCATCAAAGGAACGGCCGTGTCATGGCCGAGCGTACCTTCCCTGCTGCTCGGGAATACCGTGCCGGTGTAGATGTTGGCGAGCCCCTCGCCAGGGTTGAAGTCGTCCGCATAGAACAGAAGCGTGCCCTCACGCACGGTGACGCCTCCGCGCAACGCGCCGAGAACACCCTCGGGATTCGCCGGAAGCGGAGTCATCGCGGTCGGGGCCTCCTTGATGGAGAAGGTCCCCGACCCCGTCTTGAGCAGGCTGGTGCTGCCCAACGGGTAACGCCACGTGCACTGATAGACATACGTGAATTCAAGCGTGTCGCCCTCGCCCACGTCCACGCGCACCTGAGGACCGTAGCAGTTGAGGGTGTTGCTGTTCGTCAGCTTGACCCCTTTCCCCGTGCGCATGACGACCGTCGGGAGCCCCGCCCCCTGCGCATCCACGAAAACATTCGCCGATGTGTCTGCGGAGACGTTGAAACTGACGGTCGGCGCGGTGTTCGTCGCGGACCTCAGAAAGCAGCCCATTGCGGTCGGAGCAGTCCTCAACTCAAACGTTCCGTCCGTCACGTAGACGCGCCCGACGTTTGAAAGGCTTCCGCCGACCGCAAACGTTCCGTTCCCGGTCTTCTCGAAGGCGGAACCCTCGGCGAGAACCGTGTTGACGCCGCCGGTCACAATCAAGTCGCCTTCCGTGTCGACGACGAGGTTGGAGTTGACGGTCAACGCCGGGCCGATGCACAGCTCGCCGGGCGTGTCCAGGTAGAGGTAACCGTGGTAGGAGCCGTCGCGGCGACTGGAGAGCGCGTTGCCGGAGAGCGTCGCCGTCTCGCCGGACGCGACGCCGTTGAAGCGGAGGCTGTTGAAGAGGAACGTGCCCGCGAGGTCGTTCGCGCTCGCGAGGCCGTCCACGAGCGGGAAATAGAGCGACGTGGCCGCGCTGCCGCCTGCGGGCGGGGGCGTGCCGTCCGCCCACAGGGCGGCGGAGGACCAGTTGCCCGAGACGGCGTTCGCGGCCTTGGCGGCGGACTGCGGCAGGACGCCCGCAGTAGGCGGCGCGAGACGGATGTCGTCCACGAACGTGGAGACGTCGCGCCACCAGCCTTCGCCCGAGAACCGTATCGCGTGCGTGCCCGCCGTGAGCCAGATGGGGCCGGAGGAGAACCGCACCTGATGAGGCTGAACCATGTTCGCGAGGAGCGATATGGCCGCCACGTCGTCCAAAGAGATGGTGATGCGGTGGTCGAGGTAGCTGTTCCCGCGCTTGTAATAGGTGAAGGAGAGATCGTACCATCCAGCCTCGGCGACGGTCACTTCCTGCATGATCGATCCGAAGCGCTGGAGGATGCAGAGCTGGTCGCCGTCCGGGATGCCCGTGCCGGTGATGCCGCCGCTCCCGCACCAGGTCTTCACGCCCGCGCTGTTGGCCAGCACCACCTGCTCGGTCACCTTCCACGGCGCGACGGCCGTGTTCTCCTTGTCCGCTACGCCCGTTCCCGCTTCTTGGCCGTTCATGTAGACGTAGCTGCTGCTGGCCGTCGTGGCCTCGAACGAGCCGTTCGCGAGCAGGCTAGCCGCCTTCGTGCCCTCGGCCAGCGCCTCGATTGTGCCGCCCGACGCCGTCGTGCGGAGGTTCGCGCTGCGCGACCCGGCGACGAGGAGTGTCCCCTCCGCCGCAAGGGCCGAACCCTTCGCGAAGCCAACGGCCACCGCGCCTGCGCCGCGCTTCGTAAACGTCGCGTCGCCCACCAGCTTCGCGACGATGGAGTTGGTCGTGCCCGCAACGGACGCGGTCAGGTCGCCGGGAAGGATGATGCGCCCAGCGCCGACGAGCGTCGCGCCGTTGCCTGAAAACGTGATCGAGGCCGGCCGCACCGAGTCGTGAACCTCCACGAACGCGCCGGCGGGGAAAACGGCGTCCGCGCCGTCCTGCCACGCGACGGGATTGTTCCCGGCGTCCAGCCAGTTCGCGTCGTTCCACCGCGCGCCGCGCGCGCCGTTCCACGTGAGCGTCTCAGCATTCGCCGAGAACGCCATGCCGCCGGCAATTCCCATCGCCGCCATGCTCACGAACAGTCTCTTCGTCATTTTCTGCGCTCCTTCTTGTCGGCGCGCACCGCTTACGCGGCGCGCAGACTTACCTGACTACAAGTTTACGTGTTGCTATCATATCACTTTCCAGCCTTTTTCCGCAAGGGAAAATCCTGTCCATTTTACGCTGGCGCACGTTGGCAAGCATGAACTACCGCTCGACGAACGGGCCGGCGTCCGCGATCTTGCCGTCCAGGGCATCGGCGAAGAGATCCACGCCTTCAAGGTTGAATTGCGTGCTCTGCTCGTTGTTGCACGACGCCCACGGGGCCATCATGAACCCGAGGAGATGCTTGTCCGAGACGACCTCCCGCCCGAGCTTGACGAGCTTGCCGATCACGTCGTTGGCGCCGATCTTCGCCCTGCGCCGTTCGTGCCCGATCCAGTTCGTGCCGCACGGGATCTGGTCGAAGCCGGCCTTCTCGAGGTCCCAGAACTCCTTGAGGCGCTTGCGGTGGGGCGTCTTGTCCTTCGCGAGGTCGAACCCGCCGAGACACTCATCGTAATACCAGTTCGACTGCACCACGCTCTTCGGACACCGCGTGAAGTAGTCGGGATGGTCCCAGCCGTAATCGCTCCACACCCACGGACGGCATCCGCAGTCCTCCGCGCACTTGACCGTGTAGAGGAAGTCGTGCCACCACATGTCGCCCGCGCGCATGACGAAATAGTTGCGGTTCGAGGAAAAGCCGACCATCTCCTCGTCGTAGCCGAGGTGGAAGAAGCGGGGCGTCTGGAACACCTCGGCCACGTCCCGGATGACATCCTTCACCACTTCGTAGTACTTGGGCAGGGTGAGCATGCGGTGGTAGTGCTTGAGCCAGCCGTCGTGCGTGGCGGAGAAGTTGAGCTTGGGAATCGCCTCGATGCCCATGCCGCGCAGGCGCACGACTTCGTCGCGGAGTTTGTCCGGCGACCAGCTGCCCTTGATCGCGAGCTCCGGATGGCTCGGGTACACGAGGCCTTCGCCGACGTCGATGACCAGCATGTTGAGTCCGCGCTTCGCCATGCGGTCGACCACGCGCCGCCACAGCTCGTCCTTGTTGCGGAGCGTGTCGTCCGGACGGTACCTCTCGTGTATCGTGGCGACGCGCTGCACGTCGTCTGGCAGCCATTCGCACCACATGTTGTGGCCGAGGTGGAGCAACAGGGCCTTGATCTTGTCAGTGCCCGTCCACTTGGTCGCCGAAGGCGACGCTGCGTAGCCGGCGAGACCGGCCACCGCGGAAAGTGCGAGGAACTCGCGTCTGTCGAGAAGTGTTTTCATGTGGTGAAGTATATCATAAAGGAGGCAGTCCCGACGACAAAACAACGACAAACTTTTAAAAATTACGGAAGGAGCGTGACGGGGCCAAGGAGGCCGTTCGTGCGCACGGGCCAAGTCGAGGCGTCGAATTTCTTGTAGTCACTTGTGACGATGTTGATGTCCGTGAAGTACTTCCATTTCACGCCGTTGAGGTCGTTCCAGCGGATGCGGTTGGCGCCCAACGACGTGACTTCCACCTCGAGTTCGTTGCCGTGTGACTTGAGGGTTCCCGCTGGGACATCAAAGGTAAAGGGCGACAGAATACGACAACCAAGGTCCACGCCGTTGAGCCGCACGCGCGCCGACTCGCGCACGTCGCCGAGATCAAGTTGCGTGACCGCTTGTGCCGGGGCGTCAAAGGTGGTTGTGTAGCGCATCGTGCCGCAGAACGCCGGGTCAAAGGTGGACCATGCGACGAGGGACGCGAGGTTGGTGGCGGACGGGAGAGTGGGGCCGCCGCAGACGGGCGCGAGGCGCCAGGGGCCGGGGACGGGGATGCGGTCGCGCGGGAGCGCGCCCCTCCCGGATTCAGTGCTGCGGGCACAACAAATTGCGCCCCTCCCGGGAGGGTCGCGCTCCTGCGCGACCGTGTTGAACCCAGTTACAAACGCGGAATGGCCGGGGGGGAGTTCAAGTGAGATTACGGTGCGGATCGACCCGGTCATCGGATCCATGACGGTGAACGGCCGCTCAAATGTGACCGTTTTTGCGCTTTTGCCTTGGTTGGCAACAAAATGTATCCTCGTCCCGTCCTTCGCGAACCGTGTACTGAGCAGGCCGTTCGACGCGTTGAACGGCATCCGCACCGCACCGGCGGCGTCCAGGGCCGCGACAAGCGCGCTCCTTCCGCATGGGGAGCCGCCATCTGGGCGGCTTTCGTCCGTTCCTTCTCGCACCACGCGGAGGCCTTTCGTCTCCAGCGCGGCGATCGCGCGCGCCGTCGCCTCCGGCATGTGCCGACACTGCGGCACCACGAGCACGCGGTAGCGCGCGGGCAGCTTCAGCGTTCCCGCCGCCACCTGACGCAACATGCGGTCCGACACGTAATCGTACGCATACCCCCGGTCGTAAAGCGCCTGGCAGAGCGTGCCGATGGGCTGTCCCTCGAACCAGGCGCGCCGGTGGACCGTCAGTTGCTGCTCAAAGCCCTCGGCGTTCCACCAAAGGTCGCGGATCGGCCAGTACACGAGCACGTCCTCGTCCGGCGTCCACGTCTGGAAAATGCTCTGGCACCGCGTAATGTACGCGGCGAGCGTCGGCACGTCCCGCCAGAACGGGTTGCGCGGGTTCATCTGGAGCGAGGCGTAGAAGCACCAGCCCGGCCAGACGGCGTCGACGGGCGAGTAGCAGAACCCGTGGAAGAACACGTGGTTGACACCCGCGAGGAACAGGCGGTCCAGGAACACCTTCGTCTCGGCGAGCGTTTCGTTGAAGTGCTCGTTGATCCATGTGCAGGATTCGGACGAGACGAGCGGCTTGCCCGTGACGTGCGCGGCGGAGGAGGCAAACTTGGAGACGAGGATGCTGCGGTCCCCCTTCCCGAACATCTCCGTCTCGGGCACGTCCGCGAGCGCGTAGAAGTCGAGCAGGTTCGCGGGCGCGCCATGCGCCTCGTTGCGCGTGAGGATGCCACGCGCGCGGCACCACGCCGTCCAGCGCGGGAACACGTCCTCGATGATCAGGTCGCTCAGCGTCTCGCGATAGTCGCACTTGACGCGGCAGACCGCCTCGCGGTCGCCCACACCCGCGAGCTCGGCGAGGTGGTCGCGCAGGTCATAGCCGCGCTTCGCGCGGAACGCGTCGAAAAGCGCCGGCGTCCAGCCGCTCTTGAAGTACTCGTAGGAGTCGTGGTAGAGGTGAGTGGGTTTGGGGATGCCGGGTTGGTCGAAGAACGCGGTGTACGGGCGGATGAAGGCGTCCATCGCGTCCGTGGAGAACGGATCCATCATCGGGCCCTTCCCGCCCGGCCCCGCGCGTTTGACGGATTGGCCCGTGAGGCATTGGGCGAGAGTGATCAGATGATTCTCGTTCGGTTGCGCGGGAGCGCGGCCCTCCCAAAGAATCTGAGCGCCACGCGGGAGGGCGACGCGATTCGTGACGGCAACGAGGGCGCGCACGCCCTGTTCCTTCGTCAGCTGGGGACCACCGAAGCACCACCCGCTGCCCATCGTGAGATCCACGCCGAGGTTGTGCCGCGCGGCCGTCGAGTTGGCGAGCGACCAACCCTCCGCCCAGGCGGGGGAGAGGAATTCACGCCATTGTTTCTCGTAGCCCTTCGCGCCGTAGATGGGAATCACGTGGAAGCCGCCGAAGCCGGCCTGTTCCAGTTCTTTGCATTGGTATTCGAGTCCGGCCGCGTCCACGGCGGACCCCATCCACCAGTTGTAGACCCACGGCTTCGCGTCGCGGGTCGGTTCCGGCCACGCGAGTGCCGCGGCGGCGAGGAGGACGCCGGCGGTCATGACGCCGCGCCTTCCTCGGCGGCGGACACCTCACCGAGCGTCTTCGTGCCGGACAGGAGCGCCACGACCTGCTGCTGGACCTCCGCGAGGTTCTCAAGGCGCAGGCGCGGGTCAAGCACGACGAACGACTCGCCCGTGCGGCGATGTTCGTACACCCGAAGAATCGTGTGGTCCTCCTGCTCGCGCGCGTCGCGCTCGATGAGGATCTTCGAGCGCTCCAGCATCACGGCAAGCACGTACACGACGTTCTTCATCGCCGGATCCTCAAGCGCGATCAGGTGGCGCAGCAGATCGTCCGCCGTCTCCTTCTTGAGCGGCTCCTTCTTCGCGTCGGGGGGCGGCGGCGCGAGGTAAACGCCCTCCCAGGAGCTGAACGGCTCCCAATCGTGCGGGAACGTCTTCCAGCATTCGGGATGGCAGTCCAAGCGTTCATAGCCCTCGGGCAGTTCCTTTAGGACCGAGATGACCGGTGCCTTGTCGACCAGCGGCTTCGTGCAGACGGAGCAGACGTGCCCGCGGCTCCTGATGTTCCATTCCTGCGCCATATATTGCTTCTTACTCCGTAATCACGTTGAGGTCGGGGAAAATCGCCCGGTAGATCGCGCCGCGACGCGTGATGATGCCGTCATAGCAACAGGCAAGCGTGCCGAGGAGACAGGGGACGAACTGGAATGCCTGCCCACCCAGGGCCTTTACGCGTCGATAATAGCGCGCCCATGCGCGATAGACGAGCGGCCCCGTTTCCCGCACGTTCTGGTGGGAAAGGACGACTCCGATCTGTCCCAGGAATTCGTCCTGCAATGACCGCTTGCCGTCAAACGCCGGCGCAAGCTCGAAATAGGAGATCAAGGAGATGTGGAGCGACGCATCCGAATAGCGGTCCAGCAATGCGGCGGACGACGCCCCGTATTCGGGGTCGTTCTCCAGGATGTCCAGGAGAATCGGCGTGTCGACAACGTAAGCGGCCTTCATCGTTTCGCCCCCCCCTGCAGATTATCGAGGCCCGTGTCGTCCACGCCGCGCAGCCAGTCTGCCGTCCGGCGCGTCTTGCGGAAGCGGGCGGCGAATCCGAGCGCCGCCTGCGCGCCGCCCTTTCGGGGCGCGCGAACGGGCGAGAGGGTCGCAGTGCCGGTCTCGGTGTCGAGCGTCCACGCAATCCGGCTGCTGGGCGTCAATCCGAGGGCGTTGCGGATGGCGATTGGCACCGAGACCTGTCCGCGCTCTGACATACGACTGATATACGTTGCCTTCATGCTCATGCTCCCCTCCTTTTCTTAAGGCCCTTCGCGAACGCGGCGATGCGCGCGGCGGCCTCCTGGATCTTTTCGTATGAAGTCGCGTAGCTGAATCGCACGAAGCCTTCGCCGCAGGCGCCGAACGCCGAGCCCGGCACGCAGGCGACGGACTTCTCCTCCAGGAGGCGCACGGCGAATTCCTGCGAGGTGAGTCCCGTGGACGTGATGTCGGTAAAGAGGTAGAACGCCCCGGCGGGAAGAAGGGTCTTCAGTCCGGCGGCGTTGAGCGCGGCCACAAGAAAGTCGCGGCGGCGGCGGTACTCGGCGCGCATGCGCGCCACGTCCTCGTCGCCGTGCTCCATCGCCTCCACGCCGGCGGCCTGCGAGAGCGTCGGCGCGCTCATGATGCCGTACTGGTGGATCTTCATCATCGCGTCCACCACGTCGTGCGGACCGCAGGCGTAGCCGAGACGGTAGCCCGTCATCGCCCACGACTTCGAGAACCCGTTCAGGAGCACGAGGTTGTCCTTCAGCTCCGGCATCGACGCGAAGCTCAGCGGCTTGGCGGACACGCCCTTCGGCGGGTAGATCAGCTCGGAGTAGACCTCGTCCGCGAGAAGCAGCAGGTCGTGCTTCAGCACGAACTTCGCGATCGCCTTCATGTCCGCGCGGGAAAGCGTGGCACCCGTGGGGTTGCAGGGGAAGTTGAGGAGGAGCGCCTTCGTGCGCGGCGTGACCTTCCGCTCCAGGTCGGCCACGGTGAGGCGGAAGGCGTCCGCCACGCGCGTCTCCACCGCGACGGGCGTCCCGTGGGCGAGGCGGATCGTCGCGGCGTAGCTCACGAAGCAGGGTTCGTGGTAGAGAATCTCGTCGCCAGGCGAGGTGATGGCGCGGATGGCGAGGTCGATCGCCTCCGAGACGCCGACCGTCACGAGGATCTGGCGGCGCCAGTCGTACGGCGCGTTGAAACGGCGCTTCAGGTAGGCGGCGATGGCCTGGCGCAGCTCGGGGGTGCCGAGGTTGGAAGTATAGTGCGTCTGGCCGTTCTCAAGCGCCGTCACCGCCGCGCGGGAGACATGCCAGGGCGTGTCGAAGTCCGGCTCGCCGACGCCGAGAGAAATGACGTCCTTCCGCTGGGCGACGATGTCGAAGAACGCGCGGATGCCGCTTTTGGGCAGCTCCGCCACGTGCGGGGCGATAAACGTTCTGCGCATGCCGGGAGGGTCTCCCTGCTCAGACGACGGGAAGACGGCGATCCGGCGCGAAGTCCGCGAGCAGTCCCTTGGCCTTGTACGTCTTGAGCATGAAGTGCGTGGCCGTGGAGAGCACGCCCTCGATCGTCGAGAGCTGGCCGCTCACGAACAGCGCCACCTCCTGCAGGGACGCGCCGTTCACGAACACGAGCAGGTCGTACGCGCCGCTCATGAGGAAGCAGGCCTCCACCTGCGGGAACTTCGCGATCTTCTGCGCGATCTTCGCAAAGCCCGTGTCCTTTGCGGGCGTGATCTTCAGCTCGATCACCGCCGTGACGTTTTCTTTCTTCTTCATCGCTTCCTCCCTTGTCCTCTGGTGTTTCATTCGCCGAAGAACGCGCCGTAAAGCGCGCGCACCGCGCGGTCGCGGTCGGCGGACTTGATCCCGAGCATGAACGAGATCTCGCTCGCGCCCTGGTTGACCATGGAGATGTTGATGCCGGCGTCGGCGAGCGCCGTGGTGGCGCGCGCGAGCATGCCGGCGGAGTAGCACATGCCCTCGCCCACGACCATCAGCACCACGTAGTCGTGCGACACGATCACGCTGTCGGGGTCGAGCTCGCGCTTGATGCGCGTGACGGTGCGTTTCTCCACGGCCGGCTCGAAGTGGTCGCCGCGGATGATCACGGAGATGGAGTCGATGCCGCTCGGGATGTGCTCGTAGCTCACGCCCTCCTCCTCGAGGATGGTGAGCAGACGGCGCGTGAAGCCGACCTGGCGGTTCATCAGATACTTGTCGATGATGATGTTCGTGAAGCCGCCCGCGGAGGCGATGCCGGTCACGGTGCCCGGCATCACGCGGCGCGTCTGCACGATCATCGTGCCCGGCTCGCCGGGGTGGTTCGTGTTGCGCACGTTGATCGGGATGCGCGCCTGCACGGCGGGAAAGATCGCCTCGTCGTTGAACACGCCGAAACCGGCGTAGGAGAGTTCGCGCATCTCGCGGTAGGTCATCGTGTCGATGCCGGCCTTCACCTCGGGCACGAGGCGGGGGTCGACGGGGTAGACGCTGTCCACGTCGGTGAAGTTCTCGTACACGTCGGCGCGCACGGCCGCCGCGAGGATGGAACCCGTGATGTCGCTGCCGCCGCGCGGGAACGTGGCCACGGAGCCGTCCATGCGGTAGCCGAAGAAGCCCGGATACACGACAATCCCCTCGAAGTCGGAGAAGGCGCGCGCGAGGCGCTTGTACGAATCCAGGTGGAGCGTGGCGTTGCCCGCCTCGCCCTCGAGAATCATGCCCGTGTCCTTCGGGGAGGCGTAGCGCGCCTTCTTGCCGCGCTTCTGGAACGCGACGGCCACGAGCTTCGCGTTGTTGTCCTCGCCCGCCGCCTTCAGGAGGTCCATGAAGCCGCCGGCGTCCCCGCCGGCGGACGGGACCTGGGCGAGGCGTTCCGTGAGATCCGTCTCGATTTCCCGCACCACGCCGTCGCCGAGGCCGAGGTCGGAGGCGATTTCGGCGTAACGCGCCACCACGGCGGCCAGGGCGGCCGTCGTGTCCGCGCCGTCGAGCGCCTTCTGCGCGAGCGCGATGAGGAGGTCGGTGACCTTCGTGTCGCCCTTGTTGCGCTTGCCGGGCGCCGACACCACCACGATGCGGCGCTGCGGATCGGACAGCACGATGTCAATCACTTTGGTCAGCTGGCCTGCGTCCGCAAGCGAGCTACCGCCGAATTTGCATACTTTCATCTTTTAGTCCCTCTTGGAAGAACGCGTATAGTATACCACATTCTCCCGCACCGCTCCAACCGAAGAAAGGCGCGGCCGAAGCCGCGCCTTTCCCGTGTTGTACGCACGTTGCGCGGTCACTCGGCGCGCTTCGTCACGCGGGAGCCGACGAGCGCGTAGAAGAGGATGTACGCGAGGAGCGCGATCGTGAACCAGTAGCTGTTCAGGTAGCCGACCTTGTCCGCGATCATGCCCTGCACCGGCAGCATGAGGCCGCCCACGACCATCGCCATGAAGATGCCCGAGCCCATCGGCACGTACTTGCCGAGGCCCTCGGCGGCCATGTTGAAGATGCCGCCCCACATCACCGAGGTGACGAGGCCGCAGGCCGCCATGAAGCACATCGAGAGCGGGAAGGTCTTGCCGAACACGGTGACCATCTTGACAGGCGTGTAGATCGTGGCGAGCATCAGCAGGATGCCGACGAGGGAGCAGAAGGCGATCTGCGCGCGGGAGGAGACCTTGCCGCCGATCGCACCGCCCAGCAGACGGCCGATCATCATGCAGAACCAGTAGACGCCGACGACGGCGCCGGCCACGGTCGCGCCCACGTACGCCGGGTTCGCCGCATCACCGAGTTTCTCGGCGGACATGTAGAGGTTCGCCTGGTTCGGGATGCCGGTCTCGACCGTGATGTACATGAAGATGGCGATCGCGCCAAGCGTGAAGTGGCGGAATTTGAGCGTCGCCAGGATGTCCTTCAGGACGGGCGTGCGGTTGGCCTTCTCCTCGGCCGTCTCCATGTGCGGTTCGGGGATGGCGGAGAACGCCAGCACGAGGAACGCGAGCACGAAGATGCCGATCGCGATGTACATGGCGGGCGCCGCGTCCATCACCTTGGCCTTCGCCACCTCGCCGCCGATCAGGTAGCCGAGCAGGATCGGGGCGAGCGTCGCGCCGATCGAGTTCAGCGAGCAGCCGAACTGGACGAGCTGGTTGCCCTTGTTGCCGCCGCCGCCGAGCGTGTTGAGCAAGGGGTTGACGACGAGGTTCAGCAGGCACATCGAGAAGCCGGCGATGAACGCGCCGGTCACGTACACCGTGAACGAGCTCACGAAACCCGACGTCAGCTGCACCACGAGGCCGGCAATGCCCACGCCCACGGCGAGGAGCGCCGTGAACTTGTAGCCCTTGCGCTTCAGGATCAGTCCGCCCGGAATGCCCATGAACAGGTAGGCGAAGAAGTTCGCCGCCGAGCCGAACTGCGACGCCGTGTTCGACGCGCCGAACTGGTTCTTGACGATGATGCCCATCGAGCCCGCGAAGTTCGTCACGAACGCGATCATGAAGAACAGCATGAACATGATCGCGATCGCGAACACGTTGCCCTTGTTTTCGTTAGCCATTGTTTTTTTCCTTTTTAACTATTCACGATTCACTGTTACCTGTTCACTGCACCAGATGCGCACCCGCGCTCGGCTTGATCACCGCGCACGTCGGCTCGTCACCGTAGGCGGTCTTGTAGGCTTGCGTGATCTGCGCGGCGATCTTGTCGGCCGCCTCGGGCCTGACGAGCAGGCAGCAGCTGCCGCCGAACCCGCCGCCGGAGAGGCGCGCGCCGAGCACTTCGGGAATCGCCTTCGCGGCGTCCACGATCGTGTCGAGCTCCTCGCAGGAGTTCTCGAACCAGTTGCGGCTCGACTCGTGCGAATCGAACATGAGCGAGCCGAAGCCGGCCACGTCGCCCTTCTCCAGGAGCTGCGCGCCCAGGAGCACGCGCTCGTCCTCGCCGATGGGATGGATGGCGCGCTTGGCCGTGGTCTCCGGGAGGCCGCCGCGGTAGAGCACCCATTCGGCGCACGAGACGTCACGGAGGTGGGTGACGGGGTGCTTCAGCACGCCGGCGAAGTACTTCGCCGCATCCTCGCACGCCTGGCGGCGGCTCGCGTACGCGCCGTCCACGAGGGCGTGCTTCGCGTTGGACTTCACCATCATGAACGCCACGGAATCGCCCATGGGAACGTTCTCGAACTCGCAGGTGCGGAAATCGCTCTTCACGAGCGCGCCCTCCTTGCCGTAGAGCGACGAGGCCTGGTCGAGGAGGCCGCACGGGCAGCCGGCGAAGGTGTGCTCGGCCTTCTGGCCGATCTTCGCGAGCGTCGTGTTGTCCTTCTCGATGCCGTAAATCTTCGCGAGCGCGAGCACGGTGGACATCTCGAGCGCCGCGCTGGAGCTGAGGCCCGCGCCAAGCGGGATGTTGCCGCCGAACACGGCCTTGAAGCCCTTGCCGGCCTTCGCGGGCTCGCCGTCGAAGAGCCAGTTGAACGTGCCGAGCGGGTAATTGGCCCACGTGGAGCCGGTCTCGACCTTCTTCACGTCCGCGAGCTTGCACGAATACGTCTCGCCGCCGTTGATGTCGAGCGCGACGAGCGTCACGGCGTCGTCGTCCGCCGGCGCCGCGGCGAAGAACGTGCCCTTGTCGATGGCCGCCGAGAACACGAAGCCCTCGTTGTAGTCGGTGTGGTTGCCGAGCACCTCGATGCGCCCGGGCGCGTAGGCCACCGCCGCCGGCTGGCCGCCGAACTTGGCCGCGAACGCGGCCATTACCTTGTCGTACACTTCTTGGTTCTGCATTGTTTTTTCCTTACTTCAGGAGCGCCGCCACGCCCGCACCGACCATCGGCGCGTTGTCGGGGCACACGGTGAGGGAGTAGAAGATGTTGCGCGGGCCGAGCATCTCGTCGAGCTCCTTCTTGACGATCTCGGGGAAGCTCACGACGCGCGTCTTGTAGTACGTGGAGCCGTCGATGCACACGCTCACGGGCGCGTAGCGGTCGGTGCCGCCGCCGGTCTTGATGATGAACGCGGCGAGGTGGATGGCGGTGAGGATCGCCGCGCGCTCGAAGACGGGCGTCGCGAGGCGGCGCGCCATGGCGGCGTCGGCCGGCGCGGTGAACACCTTGAGGAGCGGGTTCGGCCTGCCGTTGTCGTACATCGCGCAGAAGTTGTCGAGGTCGTAGCTCTCGAGCGCGCCGAGCTGGAGCACGGCGAGCTTCGCGTCCTCGCTGAAGAAGCCCTCGCGCGCGGCGGCCTTGAACACCTCGAGGCCGATGCGGCCGAGGTAGGCGCCGGAGATCATCTTCTCGAAGCGCTGGTTGCCGCAGTCGGACGTCTTCTTGTCCATCGCCTCGTCGAACTTCGACTGCGCGATCTTGTTGAAGCCGCCGGACTCCGTGTTGATCGCCATCGAGCCCGCGGGCGCGTCCTTGAGTTTCGTGATGTTCTCGTTCTTCTCGATGTAGGCCACGTTCGTGCCCGTGCCGAGGATGAAGCCGAGGTAGGCGGAATAGCGCACGTCCTTCTCGATCGCCTTGCCCGCGAGGAGCGTCGCCACCGTGTCGTTCACCACCGTGATCTTGGACGGCGCGGGATCGAGGCGCTTCGCCATCTCCGCGCCGACCCACTGCCCGACGATCTCCGGGGCCTGGATCTGCTTCGTCCAGTGGAGGAGCTTCGCGTCGCCCGCGGCGCTCGCCTCGGCGGGATAGGAGAAGCAGAAGCCGACCGAACTGCCCTTCGTGAACGGCGCGCAGCGCTTCACGTGGCCGGTGAGGACCGCATAGAAATCCTCCTGCGAGACCGGGCTCTTCGCGCCGGGCATCTCGCCCTTCTCGACGTGCTCGATCTTGATGTCGCCGCCGTCGGAGGGAATCGTCACCGTGCCGGCGCGGAAGTTCGTGCCGCCGGCGTCGAGCACCGTCACGGGCGTGTCCTTCTCGATGTCGCCGTAGGGCGAGGTGAAGGTGGGGATCATCTTGAGAGACGACGGCTCGCCGGCAAGACCGGCCTCCATCTCCTTGTGGAAGGCCGCAACGAGGCCGGCGCGGTCAAGCGAGCGGGTCGCGAGACCGTTGGATTCGAGGAATTCTTCAGGTGTCTGCATACTCTGGTCCTTTCTGGTGCGGTAAAGGATAGCAAACTCCGCGCGCGCAGACAAGCGCGAATTTTTCAGCGGGAGAAGAGACCGGTGCGCCATTCGCCGATGAGGCGGCTTGAAATTTCCGCGAAACCCAGCGCCGCGTAGGCGTCACGCACCTCGCCGTACTGCTCGTCGAGGATGCCGCTCAGGATCAGGCGGCCGCCCGGGTTCACGAACGCGCCGACCTCGCGCGCGAAGCGCACGAGCACCGGCGCGAGCACGTTCGCCGCCACCACGTCCGCCGGCGCGGTCACGTCCGGCGCGGAGAGATCGCCCTCGAAGAAGAGCGCGCCGAGGCCGTTCGCCGCCGCGTTCTCGTTCGCGTTGCGCACGGCGTCGGGGTCGTTGTCGAACCCGCGCACCTCGCGGAACCCCTCAAGCGCGGCCGCGATGGCAAGGATGCCCGAGCCGCAGCCCACGTCGAGGAAGGTGCGCCCGGCGTCCTCCGCCGCGAGCGCGTCGATCGCGTCGAGGCACGCGCGCGTGGTGGGGTGCTGGCCCGTGCCGAACGCGATGCCGGGGTCGAGCGTGAGCACCTTCTGGCCGGGCGCGGGGGCGACCGACTCCCACGGCGGCCGCACCACGAGTCGCGGGGAGATCACCTCGACCTTAAAATGCTTACGGTACGAAAACTTCCAGTCCTCGTCGGGAATCGACCCCGTCGCGGGCGCGAGCTCCAGCCCCACGATCCGGCCCGCCGCCGCGAGCGCCTCCGCCGCACGCGGGGCGTCCGCAGGGTCCGGCAGGAAAATCTGCATCGTCGCGGAGGTCTCCTCCACGTCACGGTACGAGGTCAAAACGAAATCCCCTCCGTCGAAGACCTCGAAGAGGGGATTGACGTACCGTTCGTCGACCGAACAGGATACGACCGTCATGGCGCGCCGCTTACTTGGCCGCAGCCTTCTTGGCGACCATCTTCTTGACGACCGTCGGACGCTGCACGAGCACGCGCACGGCCTCGTCGCCCATCAGCTTGACTTCCTCCTCGCCAAGGCCGAATTTGACCAGACGGCGGCGCTGCGCATTTGCACGGCGAGCCTTGCCGGCCGGCGTCTTGCACGGACGGACATGCGATTCTTTACGGAGTGTACGACCTGTACCCATTTCTTGACCTCATCTTTCTTGAAGTGAAAATTGAGCGTATATTATGCTCTTTTTCGCGGCGAAAGGCAAGCGCAAAATCAGAATCGCCGCAAATTTCACTTTTGCGGCTTCTTTTCACGCAGGCGTTGGATGTAGCGGAGCGTGCGGTTCACGTCCTTGACGGCCCGTTCGCGCACCTGCGGGGTCTTCAGGGCCTGCGCCGCCTCCACGGCCCGCTCTGCGGGGGTAGTATACAAAATCCCCCATCATTTCGCAACGCGAGAGATGGCAGGTAGCCGGCAAGTTCTTCTCCAATAAAATAACCATCCCGTGACAACGCAAAAATATGTTATAATACTCGCCGTGAATCCAGAGGAAAGGGACATAAACGAAGAAGAGGGATCCTTCGGCGACAAGAGGGATTCCGCATTCCGTCTTGGCGAGACGTTTCATGGGTCTATCATCGAAAAGCGGACACGATGTACAAACTGGATGCAATCTGAAGACCGTATGAAGATTAAGGCGAGCGCATTTGTTTTTCTGGCGGCTTTCGCCGCCGTGGCGGAGACCGTAAAGGTGGCAGACTGCGTGCGCAGCGCCGACCTGGACGTCTGGGCGGCGGCCGACGCCAAGTTCTGCCAGACCGTGATGGCCGACGTGTTCAAAACGGCCGGTCTGAAGACGGAGCGCGTCGCGTTCGGCGCGGACGGCCTGTTCGTGGAGACTAACGTCGACGTGATCTGCTCCGCCTTCCGTGCGCCGTCGCTGCAGGAGGACTACGCCTTCCCGCTGCAGCCGCTGAGCCGGATGCACTACGCACTCTACGCGGCGCCC